>JADZCY010000088.1 GCA_020851325.1 Acidobacteriota bacterium
CGGGTGCAGCCGTCGAGGCACGCGCGGATGCGCAGGATGCCGGCGCCGATGGTGCCATACGGCCGCACGCGTCCCGAGGGCAGCATGCCGACGAAGTTCGCCATGTAGCTCTGCACGTCGAGACCGCCGTCGCGGCCGTCGTTGTCGCTGGCAAAGCCGGCGTCGACCTCGGCGCCCCAGCCGCGCTCTTCGATGGCGGCCAGCGATCCGCCGATCGACAACGTGCTGCCGCGGTCATCGCGGCCGTTGGCGACACCCACGTGCACCGTCGCCTGCCCGGTCAGCGATGCCATGCTGAGTTGCGCTTCCGCGTCGCTCGCGGCGCCCAGCGCCGCCATCACCACCCATGCTGCCCACAGACGTCTCATGTCATCGTTCCCATCAGAAGAGCTGCTGTCCTTCGGTCCGCAGCCAGCGGCGCGCCTCGACGAAGCGCGGGCAGACCGCGGCGACGTGCCGCCAGAAGCGCGGCGAGTGATTCATCTCGCGGCGGTGCATCAACTCGTGCAGCATGACGTACTCGCGGACAAAGTCCGGCACCAGCACGAGACGCCAGTTGAGCGTGATGCCGCCCTGGCGCGAGCAACTGCCCCAGCGCGACCGCTGATTGCGCACCGAGACGCGTGTCACGTGGATGCCATGCGCGACGGCCAGCGCGCGCAGCTCCGGCGGCAGTTCCCGCGCCGCACGACGACGGAGCGAGGGATCGTCCAGTACCGCTGGCCGCGGCCGATGGGCGCGGCGCAATCGCTGTTCGGCCACCCAGGCGCGGTTGGCTTCGAGGAACTGCAGCGCCTCGCGCTTCGATCCCCACCGCGGCACCGTCACCCGCACGCTCCCATCGTCGAGGACGCGGAGGATGTAGCGGCGCGCCCGCTGGTGGCGGACCAGCCGTGGCGCGGGCTCGTCGCTGACGAGAGGCAAACCGAGCTGCATCGCGATTCAGAGTAACAGACCGCGCGTCACGGCGAACCGCGGAGCGATACGCCAACCCACAGCACCGGCGCGTTGACGCCGGGGTTGCTGGTCAGCTGGTTGCCGTTGGAGATGTGCTGGAAGCGCAAGGCGGCGGCCACGCCCAGGCGACGCTGCGGCTGCCAGCGCACACCGATGCCGCCGTGGGCGATGAAATTGCGGCGGACGGTGTCTTCGGGCACGGCGTCGCGCGTGAAGAGACCGCCGAAGGACAGCTCGGCAAAGGGAATGACGTTCCGTCGCGGAACCAGGCGCCAGCGCCACAGCAGCGGCGTGAGGCCGACGCCGATGGTGGACGTGGGCCGGAACTGCGCGTAGAGCGGCATCACCTCGACGCCCCACGACAGGCGGCCGCGCAGTAAACCCGGGCCGCGATCCGTCATCACGTCGTGCGTCCACGACACCGTCACGGGCACGTAGCCGCGTCCGCCTTCCGCATCGATGATCGACAGACTCCAGCCCACGCCGCTGCCCATCATCCACTCGTCATCTACCGGGGCATCGTCTGCGGCCACAGGCGTTGCGGACTGCGCCGCCGCGGATGCGACAACGAGTCGTCGAAGCGAACTACCGGCGGCTTCAGCGGCCTCGATCCGCCAGCCGCGGGCGGGCACCTCTGGCGCCGCGCAACACACCGCGGGCGGCGGCATCGACGACAGCAACACGCCGAAAACTGTAGCCGAAGTTCACCCGTTCGATCATCCGGTCGACAGATAACTCACGAGATCAACCGATACGTCACGAGATCCGACCGATCGCCAGCTTGATCACCAGCTCACCACCTCACGAACTCACCAGATTCGCATTCATCCTCACTCGACACGCAGTGCTGTCATTGGATCGACTCGTGAGGCGCGGAGCGCCGGGACGAGACTGGCAACAACGGCGACGGCCGCCAGGATGATCGGCAGCGCGATGAACGTCAGCGGGTCGGATGTGCTCACGCCGTAGACGAGGCGATCGAGCGAGGTGCGAAGGAGGAACGCGCCGGCCACGCCGACGGCAAGACCGAGCACCACCGGCTTGAGTCCATCCCACAGCACGAGGCGCAGCACGTCCGCGCGCGTGGCGCCGAGCGCGACGCGGATGCCGAGTTCCTGCGTGCGCTGCGCGATCGCGTACGACACCGTCGCGTAGATCCCGGCCACGGCCAGCACCAGCGCGATGCCGGCAAACACCGCCAGCAGCGTGACGTTGAACCGGCGCTGCGTCAGCGAGGCGCCAATTACTTCGTCCAGCGGACGGACGCGGCCGATGGGCAACGCCGCGTCGATGTTCTGGAGCGCCGCGCGCACGCCACCGGCCACCATTGCCGGATCGCCCGCCGCGCGGACCATGATCGTCAGTGGCTGCGTCGCCCCCACCGTGTGCGGCAAATAGATAGTCGGCGACGGTTCCTGATCGATGCCGAAGGTCCGCGTGTTGCCAACCACGCCGATGATGTCGAGCCACTCCGGCGACTCGCCGTCATCCGGCGGACCGAACGTGACGCGTTGACCGATCGGATCCGTCTCCGGGAACTCGCGCTGGACGAACGCCTCGTTGACGATGACGACGCGCGGTGAGGCCACGGCGTCACGCCGATCGAAGTCGCGGCCGCGCAGCACGGGAATGCCGAGCGTGTCGAAAAAGTGCGGCGAAGCCGTCGCCGAGTACGCCAGCGGCGACTGATTGAGCGGCAGCGGCGCCTTGCCCGAGGCGTTGTACGAGGAGAGGCTGAACGACCCGCCCATCGGCACCGTGTTGGTGAGCGACGCGCGCTCCACGCCGGGCACCGCGGCGATGCGGTCCTGCACCTGCTCCCAGTAGGCTATCGCCTGACCGACGCTGCGGTAGTTCTCCCCCGTCGGCGCCACCTGCATCGTGGTGACGCGTGCCGGCTGGAAGCCGATCGGCACGTCGAGCAGGTGCAGCAGGCTGCGGAACAACAGCCCCGCGCCAACGAGCAGGATCAACGACAACGACACCTCGGCAAGTACCAGGCCCATGCGCGCGATGTGCCGCGTCCCATCGCCGGTGGTCCCACGCGTGGCGTCCTTGAGCGTGCTCTGCAGCGCCGGTCGCGATGCCTGCCACGCGGGGACGACGCCGAACAGGAGGCCGGTGAGTACCGACAGGCCAGTGGCAAACACCAGCGCCTGGCGGTCCACGGCAATCGGCGCGATACGCGGGATCTCGCCGGGCTCGAGCGCGAGGATGAGATCCACGCCCCAGAACGCGATCAACACCCCCAGCGCCCCACCGGCGACGGCCAGCAGCACGCTTTCGGTGAGCAGTTGCCGCACCAGCGTCCGGCGTCCGGCCCCCAGCGCGGCGCGAATGGCCAGCTCGCGCGCACGCACCGTGGCGCGCGCCATCAACAGGTTGGCGACGTTGGCGACGACGATCAGCAGGACGCAGAGGACGGCGCCGAGCAGCACCAGCAGGGGCGTGCGGGCCGAACGCACGAGCACGTCCTGCAGCGGTCGCACCAGCGGCGTGAAGTTGTCGTTCGTCTCGGGATACGCGCGAGCAAGCTGCTGGCCGATGGTTTCGAGTTCGGCGTTGGCCGCCGTCACGCTGACGCCGGCTTCGAGCCGACCGATGGCGCGGAGGTAGTGCGCGCCGCGATTCTGGCGCGGGTCGCCGCCCCCGAGCGACGGCAGATCGTACGCGGACGGAATCCATAACTCCGCCCGGGCCGGGAACGCCACGCTGGCCGGCATCACGCCAACAATCGTGTGCGGCGTGCCGTTGATCCGCATCGCCGTACCCACGACCGTGGCGTCGCCGCCGAAGCGGCGCTGCCACAGGCCATAGCCGAGAATCACCGAGTTGCCCTGGCCGGGTTCGGCTTCAGCGGGCATGAATGTCCGGCCGAGCAGCGGGCTCGCCCCCAGCGCGTCGAAGAACGTCGTCGAGGTGATGGCGCCGGCGAGGCGCTCGGGTTCACCGCCGGCCGAGTCGACGTTGAGATTGCGCACCACGTAGGCGGCCATCGCCTCGAACGAGTGCGACTGGGCGCGCCAGTCGACGAAGTTGGCCGGCGCAATCGCGCCACGATCGCGATTGCGCACCTCCACCTCGTTGATATCGACCAGGCGATCGGGCTGGCGGAACGGGAGTCCCTGCAGCAGCACGCTGTTGACGATGGAGAACATCGCCGTGTTGGCGCCGATGCCGACGCCGAGCGTGAACAGGATGACGAAGGTGTAGAGCGGCGTGCGCGCCAGCATGCGTACGGCGTGGCGAAGGTCCTGCAGCAGGCGATCCATGGCGGAGGCGATAGCAGGATTCCTGCCAGCGGCGCGAAGGCGTCACCGGCGCGCGACCGTTGGGGTCTTCGCGTCACCTACGGCTGGATGGCGGGATGGCTGGTGTCCGTTCGTGGGACTCGCGTGTACCATGGGCGGCGATGGCTCGCGGGTGGGAATCGAAGTCGGTGGAAGCCCAGCAGGACGAGGCGACGCGGCGGGCGCCGGCCGGTCCGGCCTTGACGGCGGTGGAACGAGAACGGCATCAGCAGCGGCAGTCGCTGGAACTGGCGCTGGCGCAGACGCAGGCCGAACTGACGGCGGCCTGCCGGGCCGCGCACCGCGACATGCTGCACGCGCGCCTCGAGGCCATCCGGGCGGCACTGGACGCGCTGGCTTGATGCCGGCGACATGATTTGCTACTCTCATGGCCCGAACCCGCTTGCCTTTCCCAGCGTCCTCGCCTCCCCAGTCGATCTAGCCTCCAGTCTTTCCGTCCCAGAGTCACACGTGCCATCAGTCCGATTGTTTGTCGGCAACTTGCCGTATCAGGCCACCGAAGACGACCTGCGCGCGCACTTCGCGCAGGTGGGTGAGCCGACCCAGATCGTCCGTCCTCTCGATCGCGAGACGGGGCGGGCGCGCGGATTTGCCTTCGTCGAATACGCGGATCGCCCGGCGGCCGAAGAAGCCATCAAGCGCTTCGACGGTCAGTTGTTCATGGGCCGGCCGCTGGCAGTCAGCGAGGCACGCGCGCGTGAGGATCGCGGTCCCGGTGGGCCGGGCGGCCCGCCGCGGCCCGGTGGCGGCTACGGTGGTCCCCGGCCGAGTGGCCCTGGCGGCCCTGGTGGCGGCTACGGCGGCCCGCGACCCGGCGGCGGCTTCGGTGGACCTCGCCCCGGCGGCTTCAGCGGCCCGGGCGGTGGCGGTGGTTACGGCGGCCCGCGGCCCGGTGGCGGCTTTGGCGGCCCACGGCCCGAGGGTGGTCCCGGCGGCGCGCCGGGTGGGGCGCGCACGCGCGACTTCGGTCCGCCGGCGCCGCCCAAGGGTAAGAAGGGCGCAAAGCCCGGATTCAAGAAGGACGAGAATCGACCGCGCGGTCCAATCCCGACCAAGTTCACCGGCCGGATGTACGACCTCGACGAGGTCGACAAGGAATCAGACGACGCCGCCGCCGACGCGCTGCCGGACTTCATGAAGCCCGACACCGAGGACGAGACCGACGAGGAGGCCTGAGATGGTCACACGCGAGGACGCCATCCTGTTCAGCGGCGGAGCCCAGGGCGCCGAAGCGGAGTTTGGAGCGGCAGCCGAGCGTCTCGGCATCGAGGAGGTCAACTTCTCGTTCGAAGGCCACCGCCCCGTCCGCACGCGCGGCCTGCGCGTGCTCAATCACGAAGAACTGCACGCCGGGGAAGTCAGCCTCGCCTACGTGGCGCGGCTGATGAACCGCCGCTACCCCGATACGCCGACCTTCCGCAAGATCCTCCAGAGCATCTGGTACCAGATCAACAACGGCCAGGAGGTCTACGTCATCGGCACCATCGAGGACGACAAGACCGTGCGCGGCGGCACGGGCTGGGGCGCCGAGTTCGCCAAGTTGTGCAACAAGCCGCTGTTCGTCTTCGACCAGCGGCAGGACGCGTGGTTTGCCTGGGAGAGCGAGAACTGGCAGCGCAAGGACGGCGACGCGCTCCCGGTCATCCAGCACGTGCACGTCACCGGCACCGGCACGCGCTTCCTGCAGGACAACGGCCGCGCCGCCATCGCCGGGCTCTTCGCACGATCGTTCTGAGCGGTGTGCCATGCCTGTCGCTGTGCTCGACGTCGCGCGTGACGAGTTCCGGGGCATCAGGAAGCTGGCCGAGAAAGCCATCGCGCAACTGAGCGACGAGGATCTGCACCGGCAGATCGATCCCGAGTCCAACTCGGTGGCGATCATCATGCGGCACCTCGCCGGCAACATGCGCTCGCGCTGGACCGACTTCCTCACCGCCGACGGCGAGAAGCCGGATCGGCATCGCGATCAGGAATTCGAGATTGTCGTCGCGTCACGTACCGAGCTGATGGCCGAATGGGACGATGGCTGGCAGCGCCTGTTCGATGCGTTGGCGCCGCTCACCGACGCCGACCTCGATCGCACCGTCGTCATCAGGCAGGAACCGATGAGCGTGGCCAAGGCCCTCAGCCGCCAGGTGGCGCACTACGCCGGTCATGCGTATCAGATCCTGTTTCTCGCCAAGCACCTGAAGGGCGCGGCGTGGCAGACGCTGTCGGTGCCGCGCGGCCGCTCCGAAGAGTTCAACCGCGACATGATCGCGCGTCTGCAGGCGCGGCGGTAGTTCGTCCGCGTGGCGGCGATGGACGAGGTGCGCTGGGGCCTGCTCGGAACGGCGCGCATCAACCGGCGCCTCGTGCCGGCCATGGTCGCCGCCGAACGCTCACGCATCGTTGCCGTGGCCAGCCGGGAC
>JADZCY010000089.1 GCA_020851325.1 Acidobacteriota bacterium
ATCACCGGGACGGCACCGAGGTTCGGGACGGTATCTCGCTCGGGACGGAAATCACAACGGGAGCGAGGCTCTCAGCTTCGCTCTCGCGGCTGATCGAAGGGCCTTCATCAGTGCGGATCGCGATCGGTCTCGCGTCTGATCGGTCCCGAACGCGAATGCCGTCCCGATAGCGCTCCGTCCCGAACGTGATTCCGTCCCGGCGGAGACGTCAGGAGTCTGGCTGCCCTGGCCCTGACTCCTGACGTCCTCGCGCTAACCGAGAGGTGGCCCAGGCGGCAGCGGATAACGCGAGCGCGGGCGGCCGCCCCAGTTGGGCAGCACGCTCTTCGGCGCGTGGGCGGCGGGATCCTCCAGGTAGCGTTCGATGTCGCGCTCCGCCTGGCGATAGTGTGCGTTGGCCAGCGGATTCGGATCGGTCTTGTCCTCGATCGCCTCTCCCAGCGCGGCGATCTGCTGCAGCACGTAGGCACGGACCTCGGGCGTGGTGTCGGCGTGTGCGCCAAGCACCATCAACGAATCGAGCGCGACGCGCTGGCTGACGCGCTGCAGCGATCGCATCCGCGGAATGACGTGCGGTTGCGCCCGCCAGGTGCGGGTGAGGATGGCGTCCACCACATCCGGCAGCGACAGCGCACCCTCCTGGCGGTCCGCCAGCGCCACGAGCCGCGCGGCCCGCGCCGGCTCGAGCAGCGGCTCGATCACCATGGCCGACAGGATGCGTGCGGCGCGCAGGTGATCGAACAGGTAGTCGTCCGCCATGTCCTCGAGGTTGTTCACCGGACTCGGCGTCAACTGCGCCAGCAGCGTTTCCGGAATCGCCATGTTGGCCGGCTCGATGCTGTCCATCAACAGGCCGAGCACGTCGCGCTGCAGCGCCGCCGGGACGGTCTCCGTCGGCGGCAGCGTTTCACCCTTGACGACGATGTTGTGGTACATGCCGCCGATGTAACCAACGCCGGATTCAATGGCGTAGCGGTGATGAAGGTACGTCATCCACAGACGCAGATCGCGCAGCGCGCCGATCGGCTCGCCCGGCTGCAGGATCGCCGGTCCATACTGCGCCAGCATCACCTTGCGCGCCTCGATCGTTTCGCGCAAATACTCGGTCGGCGTGGCGCGGTCGTCGTACCACACCCAGCGCGGATCGGTGGACGGCACGTAGAGGATGTTCTTCGCGCGCATCTCGGCGATGATGGCGTCCAGCGCCGCGCCTTCCTTGTCCGCCGCGAACGGCGTGTACGCGAAGCGCGTCATGAACGCGTCGTAGGCGCCGGTTTCCGGTTCGAACGCCTCGCTCAGATCGATGCGCCCGCCGGTGACCTTGACGCGCGGCGTCGGGTATTCCATCACCGAAGCGCGGTTGTTGATGCTCGACGCCCAGTTGTGGCCAAAGCCCATCACGTGGCCGAGTTCGTGCGAGGTGAGCAGCGACTGCCGGCGCAGCGCCATCTCGCGCTGGGCTTCCGGCATCGACGCGCCGGCCTGCGAGGCCAGCACGAGCACCTCGTCCGGCACCGGCAGCACCATGCCGCAGTTCTCGAACCCGTGATCATCACCGCGCCCGTTCGTCGTCGTTGGCGTGTAGCTCTCGAAGTAGTTGCCGATGGTGCGGATGCGGTGCGAGTCCATGCGCGTCTTGCTGCCGAGGATCTCGCCGGTGCGCGGATCGCGGAAGGTGCCGCCGCTCGAGAAGCCGCGCTCGTCGCGGTTGATCCACAGGATCCACGCGTAGCGGATGTCCATCGGATCCATGTCGGGCGTCGGATCCTTCACCTGCACGGCGTTGCGGAAGCCGGCGGCCTCGAACGCCTTGTTCCAGGCCAGCGTGCCTTCCTTCATCGCGCCGCGAATCGGTTCCGGAATTGCCGCGTCGAGATAGAAGACGATCGGCTTCTTCGGCTCGCTCATCGCCGCCGACGGGTCGACTTTCTCGAGGCGCCAGCGCGTCACCCACGACACGTCGGTGTTCTGGTTGAACGGCAGTGCGTAGTCGCGGAACGACACGGCGCTGATGCCGATGCGTGGATCGGCGCGGCGCGGCGTGTAGCCGGTGGGCGCGCGCAGGAACGAGTGGTGCAGCCGCATGGTGAACGACTGCGGATCCGGCGTGACGTTCACCACCAGGCGGCCCGGCGAGTCGGCGGCAAAGGTGAGGATGGTTTCGATCTCGGTGTTGTCGGGGAACGCCTTCATGCGCGCGGGGTAGAAGGCGCTGCGCGCCAGGTCGAACCGGAACGCGCCCTGATTGGTGCGGCGCAGTTCGCCGACGACGTCACCGGCGTCGCGCATGAAGAGCGAGGTGGCATCGACCAGGATGCGGCCGCCTTGATCCGCTTCGATGGGCAGCGACGCCAGCACCGAGGTGGGGAACGAGTCGCGGACGTTCTCCTGCAGCGCGGCATCGCCGTTGACGGCGCGGAAGCGCAGGTTCTGCTGCACCACCAGCACGCGCGGTCCCGAGCGATGGAAGTGGATGACGCTCGAGTTCATGATGCCGCGGTCGAACGACAACTCCACCGAGCCGCCGCCGGAGGCGGCCGACACGTAGTAGAGGACGTCGGTGTCGAAGGCGGGCACCTCGAGCAGCACGCGCCCGCGCGTCTGATCCCAGTAGAAGGGCACATAGCCGTCGGCGCGCGTCATGCCGTTGGTGCGCTCGGCAATGGTGGCGGCCGGCGCGGTCTGCGCCCACGCGGACGAGACACCGGCAGCGGCCAGGAAACACGTCAGGACAAGTCGAACCATGAAACAAACCCTCCGGGCGCCGATTGTAGACTGACGAACGCCGCGATCGGAACCGGTCGGGCGGCAACTGTCTTGACGGCGGCCTGACGGATGCGTAGGCTCCCGGGGTTGCGCCGAGGACGGAGGGCTCGGACTTCCGCTTTCCGCACACGCGTCCGAGCGTCAGCTGGTTAGAATGAACCTCGCCTTGCCACGGATCACCAGACGGGAACTCGCAGCCCGCGTGCTGCTCGTCCTGCTGTCCAGCATCGTCTCTCTGACACTCGCAGAAGTGTTCTTCCGATGGCATGCCGGTCGGACGTTCGACGACGAGTTCCCGCCGTGGACCGGGAATCTGGTCGTGGTTCGCGGAGCGCAGGTCTTCGCGTTCAAACCGAACGCGTCCGGGGTGTTTCCTGGAAACGCCGACATGGAGCGGACGTTCCCCTACCGCACCAACGCGCATGGTCTGCGCGAACGCAATCGCCCCGCCAGGGCGGAGGGCTCGAAGCGTGTGCTCGTCATCGGCGATTCCTACACGTGGGGATATGCCGTCGCGGAGGAAGAAGCGTATCCGCAGGTGGCTGAACGCCTGCTTGCCGAACGTGGCCGTCCGGACGTCGAAGTGATCAACGGCGGGATTCCGGACTACAACAGCCGGCAGGAGCGTCAACTGCTGGAGCAGCTCCTGCCCATCTACCAGCCGGACGCGGTCTTTCTCGGCTACGTCGTCAACGACGCGGAACCGTCGACGGCGATGCCGACTCCCCCCGAGGAGGTCTACCGGCACGCGCGCTCGTGGTTCCTCACTGAAGTGGCCGAACGGCTGAACCGGCGGGTGTTCAGGCGCCGGCTGCTGCCGTCCGCGAAAGACAACGTCGGGAGCAACTATCTCGATGGCTTCGAGGAGGGTTCGGTGAAGTGGCGCGACTCGCGGGAGGCCGTTCGTGAGATGCGCGACCTGTGCCGCGCCGCCGGCATTCCGTTCACCGTCCTGATGATGCCCGACTTCACGCAGGACTTTGGCGGCGGCTACCCGCTCCGAACGATCCACGACGCCGTCGCGCGCTGGGGCCGTGAGCTGGACATTCCGGCGTTCGATCTGCTGCCGTTGTTGTTTCGCGGCGAGAACCATCAGGACTGGTGGGTGCCCTGGGATGGCCATCCGAACGCCGCGGCTCACGAGCGCATCGCGGACTTCCTGGCCGGCCGGATTCTCGAGGAGCCCGCCATCTCGATCCCTTCGCGCGGCGCATCTGCCGATCGGCCGTAGGCGCGCGGCCTCGAGCCGCCGCCGGAGGCCGCCGACACGTCTAGAGGAACTTGACGCCGGCGCGGTGCCGGCCGTAGACTGCAAATCACTCCATGTTGATGCATCGCTTCGTCTGTCGGATGCCGGCCATGTGCGGCGCGCCTCTCGCGCCCATGTGTCTCGCCTCCTGCGTACGCAGCGGTCCGGGTGTGGTCTAGACCGACCACGCCTTCCCTCGGGAAATCACCAAGGCCGCTCGTATCGAGCGGCCTTTTTTCGTGTTCGGGAGAAACCGTCATGACCTGTCGAATGTCCTGTTGCCGTCATCGCTCCGCATCTTCATCTCGTTCATCTGTTCTGTTTCCGGAGGAAGTCCGTTCATGGCCCCGATTCGTCGTCTTCAGGCCGGGTGGCACACCTGGCTCGCGCTTCTCGTAGTCGTCCTCATCGCCGGTCCCGCGGCCGCGCAGGGTGGCGGCGCCAGCTCGACCGGTTCGATCGCCGGCCGCGTCACTGACGCCAGCGGCCTGGCGCTGCCCGGCGTCACGATCACCGCCGCCGGTCCCGCCCTCATCACCCCGCAGGTCTCCGTCAGCAGCAGCGAAGGCGCGTATCGCTTCGCGGCGCTGCCGCCCGGCAGCTACCGCGTCACCTTCGAACTGCCCGGGTTCTCCACACTGCAGCGCGAGAACATCGCCATCTCGCTCGGCTTCATCGCCACGGTGAACGCTGAACTCGGCGTGGCGACGCTGCAGGAAAGCATTACCGTTCGCGGCGACGCGCCGGTGATCGACAGCTCCAACACGCGCGTCCAGCAGAACTTCAAGCTCGAAGCGCTGCAGGAGATTCCCAACGCGCGTGACATGTGGGCGCTGCTCGCCATCACGCCCTCGGTGCAGATGAACCGTATCGACGTCGGCGGCAGCCGCGCCGGCACGCAGACCGGCTACGCCGCGTATGGCTACAGCGGCCAGAACCGCGTGCTGGTGGAGAACATCAACGTCACCGAAGGCACGAGCGGCGCCGGCACCTACTGGGACTACGGCTCGTTCGAGGAGATCTTCTTCGGCACCATCGGCCAGGGCGCCGAGATGCCGACGCCGGGCGTGCAGACGTCGTTCCTCGTGAAGTCCGGCGGCAATCGCCTGTCGGGCGAGGTGTATGTCGACTACGAGAACAACAGCCTGCAGGCGACGAACATCTCGCCGGATCGCAGTGCGCAGTACGGCATTGCGCGCAACAGCAATCAGCTCGAAACCTATCGCGATCTGAACCTCAATCTCGGCGGACCGATCGTCAGGGACAAGGCCTGGTGGTTCACCTCGTATCGCCGCCAGGACATCGACGTGCGTCAGCCGGCGTTCGTCGGGCCGATCGCGGATCAGCTGTTCAGGACGGAGCTGTGGATCCCGAGCGGCAAGGCCACCTATCAGGTGACGCCGAACCACAAGCTGATCGGCTATTACACGTGGGTGCAGAAGGTGCAGCCGAACCGCCTGCCGCAGGGCGGTTATCGCTACACCGATCTTGGAACGACCGTCGCGCAGGATGCCGGCACGTGGGTCTACAAGGGTGAATGGAACGGCACGCTGTCGCCATCGGTGTATGCCGAAGCACGCTACGGTGTGTTCGGCTATTACCTGCCGCTCGTGCCCAACACCGACACCGATCTGCCGCAGCGCCTGGATTCGGTCCGTCTCACCATCGACGGCGGCGACGCGAAGTCGCAGAGCAATCGCCAGCGGCGCCAGGCGACGAGTGCGGTGACCTGGTTCAAGGAAGCGCTTGGCAGTCACACGTTCAAGGCCGGCGCGGAACTGATGCTCGAGACCAGTTGGTCCGGCGTGGAGCAGGGCGCGTCCGCCAACGTGCGGCAGTTCTCGAACGACGGCGTCGCCCAGCGCGTCACGTTGTTTGCGCCGACGGCCACATCCGTTGGCGCCATCCTCGCCGGCTCGCGCGGTGATCTGCTGAACGTGAACAAGCTCGACACCATTGACGCCTTCATCAGCGATCAGTGGGCCATCGGTCGCGCCACCATCAACCTTGGCGTGCGCTACGACCGTTATCACGTGTGGACGCCGGAGCAGCGGCAGCTTGCCTACAACTTCGGTCCGCTCGTGGTGCCGGCGGCGACGTTCGCGGAGACCAGCTACGTGACGTGGAACTCGTTCGCGCCGCGCCTCGGCCTCACCTACGACCTGCGTGGCGACGGGCGTACCGTGTTCAAGGGCAACTACGGCTATTTCCGCTTCAATCCGGGCGTGAACCTCGCCTCGTCAGCAAACCCGAATCAGTCGTCGAAGAGCGTCACCTACGCGTGGACGGATCGCAACCTCGATGGCTATTACCAGCCGGGCGAGGAAGGTTCGGTGCTGGCGACGGCGCTGGCCGGGACGATCCAGTTCGACAAGGACATCGAGCAGCCGTCTTCGAACCAGGCGACGGCGTTCGTCGAGCAGGATCTCGGCGGCGGTCTCGGCGCGCGTGCCGGCTTCGCGTATCTCGCCATTCGCAACGAGACCGGCACGTATCAGCCGTTCCGTCCGGCGAGCGCCTACTCGGTGCCGTTCCAGGTGGTCGATCCCGGCATCGACGGCATTCGCGGCACCGGAGACGATGGGACGGTGACGGCCTACGGCATTCCGAACAGCGAAATCGGCGCGTATCCGGCGACCAATGTCGTCACCAACGCGCCGCAGGACTCGACGTATCGCACGGTGGAGTTCTCGATCACCAAGCGCCGCACCGGCACCTGGTCGCTCGGCGCCGGCGCCAGCCACACGTGGTCGCACGACTATCCGGCCGGGTATCCCTACACGCCGAATGGTCCGTTCGATTACGACTCGACGTCGTACAGCTTCAAGGCCAACGCGCAGTATCAGGCGCCGTTCGGCGTGCTGCTGAGCGCGGTGTATCGCTTCCAGTCGGGCGCCAACTACGCGCGCGTGCTGGCGGTCACGGCCCCGGCGTCGTGCAACTGCACCTTCTCCGCAGGACGTTCCGGCAGCAGCGCCGCGAACACGCTGTATGTGAGCGACTACGACGACTTCCGTCAGGACAACGTCTCGGTGTTCGACATCCGCGCCGAGAAGTCGATCACCTTCGGTCCGGCGCGCCTGCGCGTGTTCGTCGACGGGTTCAACCTGTTGAACGCGTATGCGGCCGAAACGATCAGCGCCACGACAGGGCCGGCGTTCCAGACTCCGACCGCCGTCCTCGGCCCGCGCACGGGCCGCGTCGGCTTCAGGCTCGGCTGGTAGCGACGGGAGGCGGGAGGCGGGAGGCGAGAGGCGGGAGGCGAGAGGCGGGAGGCGGGAGACGAGCTTCCGCCTCTCGCTTGCCGGGACGACGGCGTTGTCGGGACGGACACGCTATCGGGACGGACTGTCTGATCGGGACAGTCCGGCCCTCAATTCCATCGACCGTGCGGCGACAACATCGCGCTCACGTTCTTCGGTGGGCTGCCGCACGCGGTGAAACAGCCGCTGGAACGTCGGGTCTGGTACCGCTATGCCGGGCACGCGCCGACGACCGGCCGCAGTACGAGCGCCGCCGGCCGGTCGCCGGTCCTGACCGCGCGCGTGCTGGACGACGGGTCGAGCCAGATCACGACGGCCACCTACAGCGCCAGCGACCTGGTGACGTCGCAGACCGACGCCGTGGGCCGGACCACCACCTATGCGTACGCGACCAACGGCATCGACCTGCTGGAAATGCGGCAGGCGCGCACCGGCGGCGGGACGGGCCTGGTGCAGAGCTACGGCAGCTATGTCAATCACCGCCCCGGCACCGTGACCGATGCCGCGGGGCAGACGACCACGACCACGTACAACACGGCGGGGCAGCCGCTGACGGTGACCAACGCCAAGAGCGAGACGACGACCTACACGTATGACGCGGTCACGGGCGATCTGCTGACCGTCACCGGCCCGCTCACCGGCGCCACGACGACGTATGCCTATGACGGCTATGGCCGCCTGCAGACCGTGACCGAGGCCGATGGGTACGCGGTGACCACCAGTTACGACGCGTTGAATCGCGTGACGGCGACGACTTATCCCGATGGGACGACGGAGACGAAGACGTATGCGCGGCTGGATCTGGTCGCCGAAAAGGATCGGCTCGGTCGGGTGACGCGACACTTCTACGACGGCTTCGGCCGGCGGACGGCGACCCAGGATCCGGCCAACCGGACGATCACGCAGGTGTGGTGTGACTGCGGCAGTCTCGAGGCGCTGATCGACGCC
Source organism: Acidobacteriota bacterium (assembly GCA_020851325.1). Taxonomy (GTDB): domain Bacteria; phylum Acidobacteriota; class Vicinamibacteria; order Vicinamibacterales; family UBA2999; genus VFZN01. The sequence continues at coordinate 8,227 of JADZCY010000089.1, forward strand.
AATGGCAACCGGACGACGTGGGAGCGCGACGTGCAGGGCCGGGTGACGCGGGAGGTTCGCGCCGACGGGACCACCGACACGCACTACACCTACGACCTGGCCGGCCGACTGAAGACCGTGACCGATCCGAAGGATCAGGTGACCACGCACACCTATACGGCGGACGATCAGATCGCGTCCACCACGTACACGAACGCGGTCATCGCGACGCCGGGCGTCACCTTCACGTACGAGACCGATTACCCGCGCGTGGCGACAATGGTGGACGGGATCGGCACGACGACCTACGCGTACACGGATGCCGGCACGCTCGGCGCCGGCCAGGTGGCCAGCGTCGACGGCCCGCTGACCGACGACACGATCACCTACACGTACGATCAACTCGGCCGCGTCGTCACGCGGGCGATCAACGGCAGCGCCAACTCCGTGACGTGGGCCTGCGACGCCCTCGGCCGCGTCACCAGCGAAGTCAATCTGTTGGGCACGTTCACCTACACCTATGATGGCGTGATGAGCCGCTTGGCCACCGCGACCTATCCGAACGGCCAGACGAGTCTGTATAGCTACCTGCCCAACAATCAGGATCGGCGGCTGCAAACGATTCATCATCGATACCCGAACACGAGCACGCTGTCGAAGTTCGACTACACGTATGACGCGGTGGGGAACATCCTGACGTGGCGGCAGCAGGCGGACACCACGTCGGTGCTGTGGCGGTATGGCTACGACGCCGCGGACCAGTTGACGCGCGCCGTCAAGCACGCCACCGACACGCCGCAGACGGTGGTGCAGCGCTACGCGTATGCCTATGACCCGGGCGGCAACCGGACCGTGGAGCAGATCGATGACGCGGTGACGCTGTCCTCGCACGACGCGTTGAATCGCCTCGTCGCGCAAGCGCCGGGTGGCCCGCTGGTCGTCGCCGGGACGCTGAACGAGCCCGGCACCATCACGATTGGCAGCGCGCCCGTGCCGGTGGATGGCTCCAACACCTTCCGCGGCACGGTGCCCACCGTGGCGGGGACCAACACCTTCACGATCACGGCCCGCGACGCGGCGGGGAACCAGACCGTGCAGGCCTACGAGGTGGACATCACAGGGACGGGACTGACGTTCACGTACGACGCAAATGGCAATCTCGCCAGCGACGGCACCCGCACCTTCGAGTGGGATGCCCACAATCAGCTCGTCGCGGTGACTGAAAGCTCGCAACGAGCCGAATACTCGTACGACGGAATGGGCCGGCGAGTGCGCATTCGCACGCTGACCGGCGGTGTCGAAACCGGCGACAGCCAGTATGTGTGGTGCAACGGCGCCATCTGCGAGGAACGAACAGGCGGTGCGGTCAGCACCCGGTTCTACTCCTCAGGCGTCGAGCGAGGCGGCACGTTTTACCACGTCCGCGATCATCTGACGAGCATCCGAGACATCACGAACGCGAGCGGAACCCTTCAAGGACGACTCGAGTACGACCCGTACGGCTCGGCGACGGTTGTCGCCGGTGCTCCTGTCGCAGGTCTGGGCTTCGGCGGCCTGAGGCTATCTGATTTTTCGGGGATACACCTTGCGGTGTATCGCGCGTACGACAGCAGGCTTGGCCGGTGGATCAGTCAAGACCCGATCGGCATCAATGGCGGCATCAATCTCTACGCGTATGTCGGCAACGGATCGACAAACGCAATCGATTCCTCCGGCTTGGTGAAGATTCCGGTTGGAGGCGGGAAGTCGGACTGCGACTACTACAAGAAGAAGTGCGATGATTCGGGCGTGTGTGGGCCAAAGGATCAATATGCCTGCAATGCCTACCAGCGCTGTCGCGACTTTCCGGATACGTTGATCAACAGGTGCGTGCGCCGATGCCTGGTCATGATGGACCAAGTCTGTGAAAAGGGCGTGTGTCGTATCGGCTCGCACGTCGTCTGCTACACCTCGTGCCTGAAGTTCGATGTGTGGAATATCCCACCGTCGTGCACCAACGTCTCATTCGGACGGTAGAGGCGACGTGAGCGCGATCAAGCGGTACGTGGCGGCGGTGGCCGTCGCTCCTTGGGCGGTCCCGCTGGTGTACGCGTCGGTGCTTGCCGCCTATGCCGGGCGTGATCCCTTCGATGCAGAACCACTCTTGCCTGGCCACTTGGCAGCAGTGCTGGTCGTGGCGTATGAGGTCACGCTGGTCGTGGCGCTGCCTCTCTGGCTATTACTGGCTCGGCGCTGGAGGATTTCGTACCAGATTGCCGCCCTGAGCGGGCTTGTAGCGGGAGTCTCGACTGCGCTCGTGTTTGCGAGGCTGCGCGCAGACTATCGCCTCGGGTTTCTCCTGTGGACGGGTGGGCTGGGCGGCGTGCTAGCCGCAGTCATCTTTCGGGCGGTCGTCGGGACCCAGAAAGAAGCGACAGCTGCCGGCCAGCGAAGCGGGAATTGAGCACCGTTTGCGACGCCTTCTCTTCATCGGCGCGATCGCGGCTGGCATCTACGCGGTCATTGCGATTCTGATCGTCATCGCCAGATGATCTCCCCACGCTGGCGGCCGCGTACGTCGACGCTCTCCGATCGCGGCGGTACTCGTCGTCGTCGATCGAGAAGGTGGGCCTGATCCGAATCGGTAGACAGGTCAGTTGAATCGAGCCTCCAACGGCGTCCACGATTCTGCGGTCGCTGGAGCGCCGGTCTTCCGCGGCCTCGGAGCCGGGCCGCCACGATCCGCTGGCCTCGCCGCGCCATGCGTGTGGGGCGTCTGACCGGCCGAGGGCTCCGGGAACCGCGGTCGCACCCGAGCAGAC
>JADZCY010000090.1 GCA_020851325.1 Acidobacteriota bacterium
GGTCCTAAGTCCTAGGTCCTAAGTCCTAGGCAATAACTCTTGTCCACGGAAGACAGAACCGCGACAGGAAGCTTTGCTCACGGAATTCAGGGATCGTGACAAGGGCTTTTGCCTAAGACCTAGGACCTAGGACCTAGGACCTAGGACCTAAGACCTAGGTCTTCGGTGTCGTCGTCCCCTGATGGCACGTGAAGCACGTCACGCGGCCGAGCGTCGAGTCGTCTGGCTTCGGTTGATACTTCGGGAAGTGTTGCGCGTTCAGCGCCTTGGTCATCGTGAGCATGACGCGCGCGACGCGCTTGGGGCGCTTCTCGTCGCTGGCGAAGTTGCCTTGCACGTGACAGTGATCGCACTCGACGCCGAGCGCGTTCGACATGCGCTGCATCTCGGCGCGGAGCGTGTCGGGCGGCGTGTCCGTCAGCACCTTCACGTTTTCCGGCGGCCGTGCCGGCGCCTGCGCCTCCATTCCGCTGCGCAGGTGCGCCGTCACCGGCGCCAGGGCAAGCCACATCCACACGGCTGCGAATCGTGTCGTCACGGAACGGACCTTTCCGTGCACAGCGGGGAGGGTGGCGCCGCCCCCGGCCGTGTGCGAACCGCAGATAGATTACGACGGGAAGCGGGAGGCGGGAGGCGGGGGGCGAGAACGGGAGACGGGAGGCGGGAGGCGGGAGGCGAGAACGGGAGGCGGAACGGCACGCGGGCCGGGATGGACTTCGCCGCGCGGGACCGCCCTCGGTCATCGGGACAGGGACTCGTTCGGGAGTGCTGGCTCTCAGTTCCGGTCGACGATTGGGGTCGGGAGTGTTCCGTCGGCCCAATCGCGCAATCGCCAACGCCGATCGCTCAATCCGTCAATCGCCCATTGAGCTGCTCCACCGGCAATGGCTCAGCCTCCCACCACCCTTCCGGCGCCGGGGTGCCGGCCATCGACGCCTCGAACGCCGTGACGAAGTTGGCGCAGAAGCGCTCTACCGTGTGGTGCCGTTCCACCTGCGCCCGGGCGCGGGCGCCGATGGCGCGGGCGCGCTCCGGGTTGCGCCACAGGTCGAGCATCGCCGCGCGCAGCGCCATCGGATCGCCGGGCGGGACCAGGATGCCGGTGACACCGTCTTCGATCGCGTCCACCTGTCCCGCGGTCCGCGAGGCGATCACCGCCTTGCCCATGGCCATGGCCTCGAGGATCACCGTGAGGCCGTTGTCCGACTGCGTCGGCAGCAGCGGCACGACGACGAAACGCGAGCGCGCGTAGAGATCGCGAAGCCCCGGCAGGCCATTCATCAGACCGATGGACACCTTCGGATTCGGCGTGCGCTGCAGGTCCGCGACCGGCACGCGGCGATCCTTGATCAACCGGATGCGATGCGGGATGCGGACGACGGCGGCGGCAACATGGCAGGGGAGATCGGTGCCGTCGAGCGCGGCAAAGAGCGTCGGGTAGTCGCGCATCTCGGCGCCGACCGCGGCGATGACGTCTTCCGCGCCCGTTCGCGGCTGATAGAACTGGCTGTCCACCATGTAGTGGAGGTTGAACACGCGCTCCGCCGGGAACAGCCCGCGCGTCACGGCGAAGCGCCGCTGCACCGACGAGAAGATGAACGCGGTGTGGAGCTGCCGGCCGACGAGATGCAGCGGGTAGTGCAGGTTCGGCTTGGCGAACTGCGTGAACAGCGCCACGTGCGGCTTGCCGGTGCCATACAGCCGCTGCAGGCCGAGCAGCGCCAGCGTGAGCCGTTCGCTCCACGTGACGACGACGTCGTATTCGTCCTGGCGGCGATAGACCTCACGGGCCAGGCGCAGCCAGGTCGGCAGACGTGACGCCGGGGCGCCAGCCAGCAGGCTCTGGTCCCAGGTGGCGGCAAACATTTCTTCGAACAGGTACCCGCGGGGGTGCGTGTCTCCTGTGGGGTCGCGCGGCGGACGGGTGCCCGAGTCCGGCCGCAGCATCGCGAGTACGGTTCGCAAAGTCGGTCCTGTGTAGGTTTGGCATTTTACTTCTCCCGCCGTGCGGATCGCGGCTTGTCGTTCGCGCGGCACCGACCTGTCGGCGTGAGTGGGCTCGCTGCGCGGGCTCATCGGCTGGCGGTGGGCCGTCCCCGTGGAGAAAAAACTGCCACCCCGTTGCACGGGTTGAAGCGGCCGTGCTATGCTCGTCAGGTTCTCGTGAGGCTAGGACACCCTATCTAGTCTCTCTTGCATCGTGACGCCATACAGCCGGAGCGTCCGCCGATGCCGAAAACACGAACATTTCTAGGGTTTTTCAGCCCGAGGTGCCAAGCCCGCAAGGGTTTTCAGGCCTCAGGCGCCACGACCACCGCAAGGTGGTGGTGGGAGATTGTGTCGCTTGGAGTGGAGCGAAGCGTGCCGACGATCAGTCAGCTCGTCCGCAAGGGACGTGAACAAGTGCGGTGGAAGACGAAGAGCCCGGCGCTGCAGGAAAGCCCGCAGAAGCGCGGGGTCTGCGTCCGAGTGTTTACCCAGACGCCGAAGAAGCCGAATTCGGCCCTCCGCAAGGTGGCGCGCGTGCGCCTGACCAACCAGATCGAGGTGACGACCTACATCCCGGGCGTCGGCCACAACCTGCAGGAGCACTCGCTGGTGCTCGTGCGCGGCGGCCGTGTCAAGGACCTGCCTGGTGTGCGTTACCACGTGGTGCGCGGCACGCTCGACGCCGTTGGCGTGCAGGGGCGCAAGCAGGGCCGGTCGAAGTACGGCGCGAAGCGCCCGAAGTCGTAGCCTCCGGCTCCGGACCTCCAGACCTCCAGACCTCAGGATCTTTGTTATGCCGCGTAGACGAGTCGTTGCGAAGCGTGAACTGGCCCCCGATGCCCTCTACGGCAGCCCGCTGGTGACCAAGTTCATCAACACCATCATGAGTGAGGGCCGCCGCTCGACGGCGCAGCGCCTCCTCTATCAAAGCTTCGATCTCATCAAGGAGCGCTCGGGCGACGATCCGCTGAAGGTCTTCAAGAAGGCCGTCGACAACGTCAAGCCGGCGCTCGAAGTGAAGTCGCGCCGCGTCGGCGGCTCGAACTACCAGGTGCCGATCGAGGTCAACCCGAACCGCCGCCTCTCACTGAGCCTGCGCTGGCTGGTCAGCTACGCCCGCTCGCGCGGCGACGGCAAGACGATGCAGGAAAAGCTCGCCAACGAGCTGCTCGATGCCGCCAACCTGCGCGGCGGCGCCGTCAAGAAGCGCGAAGACACGCACCGCATGGCCGAGGCGAACAAGGCGTTTGCCCACTACCGCTGGTAGCGAGAAACCGGACTGATTCGTCATGGCTCGACAGGCCCCACTCGACCGCACCCGCAACATCGGCATCATGGCCCACATCGATGCCGGCAAGACGACGACGACGGAGCGGATCCTGTTCTATACCGGCATCACCTACAAGATCGGTGAGGTGCACGAAGGCACCGCGGTGATGGACTGGATGGAGCAGGAACAGGAACGCGGCATCACGATCACGTCGGCCGCGACGACGTGCTTCTGGCGCGATCACCGCATCAACATCATCGACACGCCGGGCCACGTCGACTTCACGGTCGAAGTGGAGCGCTCGCTGCGCGTCCTCGACGGCGCCGTGGCCGTGTTCGACGCCGTGTCGGGTGTCGAGCCGCAATCGGAAACGGTGTGGCGTCAGGCCGACAAGTACCGCGTGCCGCGCGTCTGCTTCGTCAACAAGATGGACCGCATCGGCGCCGACTTCAAGGCCTGCCTCGAGCAGATCGGCTCGAAGCTCCAGGGCAACGCCGTCGCCATCCAGTTGCCGATCGGCAGCGAGGATCGCTTCAAGGGCGTCGTCGACCTGATCGGCATGCGCGCGCTCACCTACAAGGACGAAACGATGGGCGCCGACTACATCGTCGGCGAGATCCCGGCCGACATGATGGCCGAGGCCCAGGCCTATCGTGAAACGCTGGTCGAGAAGGCCAGCGAGGCCGACGACAAGCTGCTCGAGAAGTACCTGGGCGGCGAAGAGATCACCGCCGCCGAGATCAAGGCGGCGCTGCGCAAGCGCGTCATCGAATCGGTGCGCAAGGAAGACGCGCCGTTCGTGCCGGTCATCTGCGGTTCGGCGTTCAAGAACAAGGGCGTGCAGCCGATGCTCGACGCCGTCGTCGACTTCCTGCCGTCGCCGCTCGACATTCCGGCGGTGCAGGGCACCGACCCCGACAAGGGCGAGGATGCCGACCCGCTCGAACGCAAGGCCGACGACAAGGAACCGTTCGCGGCGCTGGCGTTCAAGATCATGACCGACCCGTTCGTCGGCCAGTTGACGTTCTTCCGCGTCTACTCGGGCACGCTCAACGCCGGCACCACGGTGCTGAACTCGACCAAGGGCAAGACCGAGCGCGTCGGGCGTCTGCTGAAGATGCACGCCAACAAGCGCGAGGAGATCAAGGAAGTCAACGCCGGCGACATCGCCGCCGCGGTCGGCCTCAAGTCGGTCACCACCGGCGACACGCTGTGCGACGAGAAGCAGCCCGTGCTGCTCGAGTCGATGGACTTCCCGGAACCGGTGATCTCGCTGGCCATCGAGCCGAAGACCAAGGCCGACCAGGAGAAGCTCGGCCAGGGCATGAGCAAGCTGATGGGCGAAGACCCGACCTTCCGGGTCAACACCGACGAGCAGACCGGCCAGGTCGTGATCCGCGGCATGGGCGAACTGCACCTCGAGATCATCGTCGACCGCCTGAAGCGCGAGTTCGGCGTCGAGGCGACGGTGGGCAAGCCGCAGGTCGCTTACAAGGAAACGCTGACCGCGCCGGCCGAGGGCCATGGCCGCTTCATCCGCCAGACCGGTGGCCGCGGTCAGTTCGGCGAAGCGAAGATCCGTCTCGTGCCGCTGCCGCCGGGCACCGGCTATCAGTTCGAGAACGACATCGTCGGCGGCTCGATTCCGAAGGAATACATCAAGCCGATCGACCAGGGCATCCAGGAAGCGCTGACGCGCGGCGTGCTCGCCGGCTACCCGATCGACGACGTGCGCATCGAGCTGTACGACGGCTCGTACCATGAAGTCGACTCGTCGGAAATGGCGTTCAAGATCGCCGGCTCGATGGCGTTCCAGGACGCCGCCAAGAAGGCGCGCCCGGTGCTGATGGAACCGATCATGCGCGTCGAAGTCGTCTGCCCGAAGGACTACCTGGGCGACGTGATGGGCAACCTGGCGTCACGCCGGGGCCGCATCCAGGCGCAGGAGAACCGCGGCGGCACCGAGATCATCCAGGCGCGGGTGCCGCTCAGTGAAATGTTCGGGTATGCGACGGACCTCCGGTCCCGCACCCAGGGGCGCGCCACCTACTCGATGCATTTCGATCGCTACGAGCAGGCGCCGAACAACGTGAGCGAGGAAGTGATCGCTCGAGTGCAGGGAACGAAGTAAGGAACAGACCGATGCTCGGAGACAAGATTCGCATCCGCCTCAAGGCCTACGACGCCCGTGTGCTCGATCAGAGCACGGGAGAGATCGTCGACACGGCCAAGCGTACCGGCGCCCGTCTCGCGGGGCCGATTCCGCTGCCGACCGAGATCAACAAGTGGACGGTCCTGCGCTCGCCGCACGTCGACAAGAAGTCGCGTGAGCAGTTCGAGATCCGCACCCACAAGCGCCTGATCGACATCTTCGAGCCGACGCCGCAGACCGTGGACGCGCTGATGAAGCTCGATCTGCCGGCCGGTGTCGACGTCGAGATCAAGGCGTTCGGCAAGGAGCACGGGAAGTAAGCCATGGTGAACGGAATCATCGGCAAGAAGGTGGGCATGACCCAGCTCTTCCTCGAGGACGGGACGCTCGAACCGGCGACCGTGCTCAAGGCCGGGCCGTGCGTCGTCGTGCAGGCCAAGACCGCGCAGAGCGACGGTTACGAAGCCGTGCAGATCGGCCTCGTCGAGGGCCGCTACAAGGCGAACAAGCCGGAGACGGGCCACTTCAAGAAGGCCAACGTCCCGCCGACGCGCGTGCGCCGCGAGGTGAACCTCGCCAAGGGCGCCGAATCGCCGGCGCCGGGCGCCGAAGTGCTGGTGTCGATCTTCAACCAGGGCGAACGCGTCGACGTCATCGGCACCAGCAAGGGCCATGGCTTCCAGGGCGTCGTCAAGCGGCATCACTTCGCCGGCGGCGAGAAGAGCCACGGCTCGATGTTCCACCGCGCGCCGGGCTCGATTGGCGCCTCGTCGTATCCGTCGCGCGTCATGCCGGGCATGCGCGCACACGGCCACATGGGCGTGGACCGCATCACCGTGCGCAACCTCAAGGTGCTGAAGGTGGACGCCGAGAACAACCTGCTGCTCGTCAAGGGCGCCGTGCCCGGGGCGAATGGCGGCTACGTGGTGATCCGCAAGGCCGTCGCGGCCAAGCCGGAGCCGCAGCCGCAACTGCAGGAGAAGCCCAAGAAGGGCAAGAAGTAGGCTGCCATGACTGTTGATGTGGTGAACGCTGAGAACAAGAAGGTCGGCACCGTCGCCGTCAGCGACGACGTGTTCGGCGGCCGCGTCAAGACCGACCTGATTCACGAGTCGGTCGTGCGCGCCAATGCCGCCGAGCGGCGCGGCACGCACGCGACGAAGACCCGCGGGCTGGTCAGCGGCTCGGGCAAGAAGCCGTGGCGCCAGAAGGGCACCGGCCGCGCCCGCGTCGGCGAAGTGCGCAATCCGCTGTGGCGCAAGGGCGGCACGGTGTTCGGGCCGCAGCCGCGCAGCTACGACTACCAGCTGCCGAAGAAGGTCGAGAAGGGCGCGCTGCGCGCGGCGCTCTCGGCCAAGATCCAGGGCGGATCGCTGATCGTCGTCGATGCGCTGGCGGCGCCGGCGGTGAAGACGAAGGCGGCGGTCGGGATGTTGAAGGCCATTGGCGTCACCGGCAAGGCGCTGCTCGTCGACGTGCGTCCGGACGAAAACCTGGCGCTGTCGGTGCGCAACGTGCCCGGCGTGGCCCTGCTGCCGAGCAACCGGATTACGGCGCGCGACGTTGCCGCCACCCGCACGGTGGTGATGACGCAGGCGGCGCTGGCCAGGCTGGAAGCGGCGCTCGCCTAGGCGTCGAAGTCTGAAAGCTGAGAGCTGACATGAAACTCACCGATGTGATTCGTCGGCCCCTCGTCACCGAGAAGACCACGCTGCTCCGCGAGGATGGCAGGACCGTGGTGTTCGTGGTGTCGCGCGAGGCCAACAAGATCGACGTCAAGCGGGCGGTCGAGAAGCTGCTGGGCGCCCGCGTCGACGGCGTCCGCACGGCCACGACGCAGGGCAAGTTGAAGCGGCAGGGCAAGTTCGTCGGCCGCCGCTCCGACTGGAAGAAGGCCTACGTCACGTTGAAGGCCGGACAGAAACTGCCGGACTTCCTGGAAGGGGCCTAGAGCGATGCCTATTCGCAAGTACAAGCCCACGTCGCCGGCACGCCGGCAGATGACGGTGCAGACCTTCGACGACATCACGGTCGATCGGCCCTACAAGCCGCTGACCGAACCGGTGAAGGTGTCGGGCGGCCGCAACAACACGGGCGAACAGACCTCGTGGTGGCGCGGCGGCGGGCACAAGCGCCTGTATCGCATCATCGACTTCAAGCGCGACAAGCGCAACATCCCGGCGACGGTGTCGACCATCGAGTACGACCCGAACCGCTCGGCGCGCATCGCGCTGGTCACCTACGCCGACGGCGAGAAGCGCTACATCCTGCAGCCGCTCGGCCTCAAGGTCGGCGACACGATCGTCGCCGGCGACGCCGTCGACATCCTGCCGGGCAACTGCCTGCCGCTGGCGCAGATTCCGCTGGGCACAATGGTGCACAACGTGGAGCTGAAGCCGGGCAAGGGCGGCCAGATGGCGCGCAGCGCCGGCGCCGGCGTGCAGGTGGTGGCCAAGGAAGGCGACTACGTCTCGGTCAAGCTGCCGTCGGGCGAAATCCGCAAGGTGGCAATGGTCTGCGTGGCCACCATCGGCCAGGTGGGCAACCTCGATCACGAGAACGTCTCGCTCGGCAAGGCGGGCCGCAGCCGCTGGATGGGCAAGCGCCCGCACGTGCGCGGCGTGGCCATGAACCCGGTGGATCACCCGCTCGGCGGCGGCGAGGGCAAGACCTCGGGCGGCCGGCACCCGGTGACGCCGTGGGGCGTGCCGACCAAGGGCTACAAGACGCGGACGCGCCGTCCCAGTGACGCGTTCATCGTGCAGCGGAGATCGAAGTAATGAGCCGTTCATTGAAGAAGGGCCCGTTCGTGGACACCCACCTGCTCGAGAAGGTGGAGAACATGAACCGCGCCAACGAGAAGAAGGTCGTCAAGACCTGGTCGCGCCGCTCGACGGTGATTCCGGAAATGGTCGGCCACACGCTGGCCGTGCACAACGGCCGCAAGTTCGTGCCGGTGTACATCACCGAGAACATGGTCGGCCACAAGCTCGGCGAGTTCTCGCCGACGCGGCAGTTCAGGGGACACGCGGCGAAGGCCGAGAAGTCGGCGTCGTCGGCTCCGGGCGGAAAGGGCTAAGCCATGGTGCAGGCAGCGGCAACGGCCAAATACATCCGCACCTCCGCGCAGAAGGCGGGCCTGGTGATGGATCTGATCCGCGGCAAGGACGTCAACCAGGCGTTGACGGTGCTGCAGTTCAGCCGCAAGTCGGTGGCGCGCGACGTCGCCAAGGTGCTGCGCTCGGCGGTGGCCAACGCGCAGCAGAAGGACGGCTTCGGCGGCGAAGTCGATCGGCTGTTCGTCTCGAAGTGCCACGCCGACAGCGGCCCGTCGATGAAGCGCGTGCGGCCGGCCCCGATGGGCCGCGCCTTCCGCATCATCAAGCGGACGACGCATCTGACCGTCGAGGTCACCGAGCGGCCGCAGGTCGTGAAGGCCGTCGGGACCGGAACGTCGGGCAAGCGCGCGCGGCGCGCCCGCAAGAACCAGCCGGCCGCGGCCGAGTAAGAGGGAGATCACTGTGGGCCAGAAAGTTCACCCGTACGGGTTCCGCATCGGGTTCAACAAGACCTGGAAGTCGCGCTGGTTTGCCGACAAGGACTACGCCGACCTGCTGCACGAGGATCTGCGCCTCAAGCGCGACCTGAAGCGGCGCTTTCAGCACGCCGGTGTCGCCAAGGTCGAGATCGAGCGCGCGGCCAACAAGCTGAAGATCGACATCCACACCTCGCGTCCGGGCATCATCATCGGCCGCAAGGGACAGGAAGTCGACAAGCTGAAGCAGGAGATCCAGAAGCGGACCAACCGCGAGGTCTTCATCAACATCCAGGAGATTCAGAAGCCGGAACTCGATGCGCAGCTGGTCGGCGAGTCGGTGGCCATGCAGCTCGAGAAGCGCGTGGCGTTCCGCCGCGCCATGCGCAAGGCGGTCGAATCGGCGCTGCGCTTCGGCGCCCGCGGCATCAAGGTGCGCGTGTCGGGCCGGTTGAACGGCGCGGAAATCGCCCGCTCGGAGTGGTATCTGCACGGCCAGCTGCCGCTGCAGACGCTGCGCGCGGACATCGACTACGGGTTTGCCGAGGCCAGCACCACCTATGGCCAGATCGGCGTGAAGGTGTGGCTCTACAAGGGCGAGCGGTTGACGCCGCGCGTCGGCCGCGAAGAGGAATTCGGCGGCGGCCGCAGCGACCGTGATCGCGACCGCGACCGCGGTCCGCGCCGCCCTCGCGAGATGCGGGGATAGCGAATCTGGACGAGTAATCAACAGATTCAAGGATCGATCTTATGTTGATGCCCAAGAAGGTGAAGTTCCGCAAGCAGCAGCGCGGCCGCATGTGCGGCAAGGCGTGGCGCGGCTCGGACGTCTCGTTCGGCGACTTCGGGATGAAGGCGCTCGAACCCTGCTGGCTGACCGACCGCCAGATCGAAGCGGCGCGTGTCGCGATGACGCGCTCGATCAAGCGCGGCGGCAAGATCTGGGTGCGCGTGTTCCCCGACAAGCCCATCACCAAGAAGCCGCAGGAAACGCGCATGGGCAAGGGCAAGGGCGCGCCGGAGAGCTGGGTGGCGGTGATTCGTCCCGGCCGCATCCTCTTCGAGATGGAAGGCGTGCCGGAAGTGGAAGCGCGCCGCGCGATGCAGCTGGCGGCGGCCAAGCTGCCGATCAAGACCAAGTTCGCGACGCGGTTTGCCGAGGAGAAGGTGTCATGAAGGCGGTGGAGCTGAGGGATCTCGACCTCGACGGCCTGCGGGCGAAGGAACTGGAGCTGGACGATCAGCTGTTCCGCATGCGCATCCAGAAGTCGCTCGGCCAGATCGAGGCGCCGGGCAAGATCAAGGACGTGCGCCGCGACCTGGCCCGCGTCAAGACGGTTCTCAAAGAGAAGGCGAAGTAGGCATGGCGGCGAAGGCAGAACTCCAGGGCGTGGTCGTCAGCGACAAGATGCAGAAGAGCGTCGTCGTCTCGGTCGAACGCCGCGTCCAGCACGCGGTGTACGGCAAGACCCAGAAGCGGACGACGCGCTTCATTGCACACAACGACGGGGATGCGGCGAAGGTCGGCGATCGCGTGGCGATTGCCGAGACCCGGCCGATGAGCGCCCGCAAGCGGTGGACGGTGACGCGCGTCATCGAACGCGCCGCCCAGGTATAGGAGGAGGCGACCATGATCCAGATGCGATCGATCCTCGACGTCGCCGACAATTCGGGGGCGCGCAAGATCTCGGTGATCAACCCGATCGGCGGGTCCACCGGCCGCTACGCCTACCTCGGCGACATCATCACGGCGAACGTCAAGGAAGCGGCGCCGGAATCGAACATCAAGAAGGGCCAGGTGGTGAAGGCCGTGGTCGTGCGCGTCCGCAAGGAGCAGCGCCGCAAGGATGGCAGTTACATCCGCTTCGACCGCAACGCCGCCGTCCTCATCAACGACAACAACGAGCCGATCGGCACGCGCGTGTTCGGGCCGGTGGCGCGGGAGCTGCGCGAGCGCCGGTTCATGAAGATCATCTCGCTCGCGCCCGAGGTGCTGTAGTCATGGCGTCGATGAGCATTCGCAAGAACGACCAGGTGGTCGTGCGGACCGGCAAGGACCGCGGCAAGAAGGGCCGCGTGCTGCAGGTGCTGTCCGCGAAGAACCGCGTGGTGGTGGAGGGCGTGAACGTCATCAAGCGTCACACCCGGCCCAACCCGCAGAAGAACATCAAGGGCGGCATCGTCGAACGCGAGGCGCCGATTCACGCCAGCAACGTGATGCTGATCGATCCGGAGAGCAATCAGCCGACCCGGATCGGCCACAAGACGCTGCCCGACGGCAGCCGGGTGCGTATTGGCCGCAAGAGCGGCGCGGTGGTGGACAAATGAAGGCGCAAGCAACCCGCCTGCGGGCGAAGTACGAAACCGACGTCATCCCAGCGCTCCGCAAGGAGTTCGGCTATCCCAACGTGATGGCCGTGCCGCGGATCACCAAGGTGGTCGTCAACATGGGCCTCGGCGAGGCGACGCAGAACGCCAAGGTCGTTGACGTCGGCGCCGACGAGCTCGGCAAGATCACCGGCCAGAAGGCCGCCGTGCGCCGCGCCAAGAAGTCGATCGCGCAGTTCAAGGTGCGCCAGGGCATGCCCATCGGCGCCATGGTGACGCTGCGCGGCGAGCGGATGTACGAGTTCCTCGATCGCCTGATCAGCATCGCGCTGCCGCGCGTCCGCGACTTCCGCGGCGTCTCGGGGCGCGGCTTCGACGGTCGCGGCAACTACACGCTCGGCCTGCGCGACCAGTTGATCTTCACCGAGATCGATTACCTCAAGGTGGACAAGGCGCGCGGCATGAACCTGTGCGTGGTGACCACCGCCAAGACCGACGCCGAGGCGCGCAAGCTGCTGCAGTTGCTGGGCATGCCGTTCCGGCAGAACTAAGAGAGGACGTTTTCGTGTCGACGACCGCCAAGAAGGCCCGCGAGAAGAAGTCGCTGAAGTTCAAGGTCCGCCACCGCAACCGCTGCCGCCGCTGCGGCCGGTCGCGCGCGTTCATGCGCAAGTTCGGCATGTGCCGCCTCTGTTTCCGGGAGCTCGCGCTCACCGGCGACGTCGCGGGTGTCACCAAGAGTAGCTGGTAGACCAGGCGGTCCGCCCCGGGGGATGACCCGGGGCCCGGGCCCAGGTTGTTGATCGCTGAGAGCTAGAGTCATGACTGATCCGATTGCCGACATGCTGACGCGCCTCCGCAACGCCGTGCACGCCAGGCACGCGCGTGTGGAGTTGCCCGCGTCGAAGCTGAAGACCGAGATCGCGAAGATCCTGCAGGACGAGGGCTACATCGCGGGCTACAAGCTCGTCGACGCCCCGTCGGAACGGCCCGGCAAGGCGCCGCGGCAGGTGATGCGCGTGTTCCTGAAGTACGGCCCTGGTGGCGAAAAGGTCATCTCCGGCCTCGAACGCGTCAGCCGACCCGGCCGCCGCGTCTATGCCGGCCGCGACGGCGTGCCGCCGGTGCTGGGTGGCCTCGGCGTCAACATCCTGACGACGTCGCAGGGTGTGATGACCGGACGCTCCGCCCAGCGGGCCGGCGTCGGCGGCGAAATCCTCTGCAACGTCTGGTAACGCCATGTCGAGAATCGGAAAGAAACCCATTGCGATCCCCAAGGGGGTCACCGTCAAGGTCGCGCCGACCGGCGTCGACGTCAAGGGCCCGAAGGGCCAGATGACGCAGGCCCTGCCGCCCGGCGTCACCGCCGTGGTCGAAGACGGCCAGCTGCTGACGAAGAAGAACGCCGACGACCGCGAACTCGACAAGTTCCACGGCCTGGCGCGCAGTCTCGTCAACAACGCCGTGGTCGGCGTCACCGACGGCTGGAAGCGTGAGCTCGACATCGTCGGCGTCGGTTACCGCGCCGAGGTGAAGGGCAAGCAGATCGTGCTGGCGCTCGGCTACTCGCACCCGGTGGTGTTCGACGTGCCGACCGGCATCGAGGTCGCCATCGAGAAGCAGACGCACATCACCGTGACCGGCGTCGATCGCCAGTTGGTGGGCCAGGTGGCCGCCGACCTGCGGCGCCTGCGCAAGCCCGATCCGTATCAGCAGAAGGGCGTGCGCTACACGGGTGAGGTCCTGAAGAAGAAGGCCGGAAAGACCGGAGCGTAGCCATGAGGATTCACACCAAGGAAGATCGCCGCGATCGGATCAAGCACCGCATCCGGAAGCGCCTGCGCGGCACCGCCGAGCAGCCGCGCCTGAGCGTGTTCCGCAGCGGCATGCACATCTACGCGCAGGTCATCGACGATCAGTCGGGCCGGACGCTGGCATCGGCGTCGAGCGTCGAGCCGACGGTGAAGGCGACGCTGGCCGACGGCGCGCGCGGCGGCAATCGCAAGGGCGCCGAAGTGGTGGGCCAAGCCATCGCCGAGCGGCTCAAGGAAAAAGGCATCACGCGCGTGGTGTTCGACCGGAACGGCTTTCTGTACCACGGCCGCGTGCGCGCCGTGGCCGAGGCGGCGCGGAATGCCGGCCTTCAGTTTTAAGCGGGTGGCATGATGCGGACACGCGAGAAGATCGACCCGGGCCAGCTCGACATCAAGGACACCGTCGTGGCCATCAACCGGGTCACCAAGGTGGTCAAGGGCGGCAAGAACCTCAGCTTCAGCGCGCTGGTCGTCGTCGGTGACGGTCACGGCGTGGTGGGCTACGGCGTCGGCAAGGCCAAGGAAGTGCCGTCGGCCATCAAGAAGGGCATCGAGGCGGCGAAGAAGAACCTCATCCGCGTGCCCCTCAAGGGGACGACGGTGCCGCACCCGGTGGTGGGACGCTTTGGCGCTGGCCGCGTGCTGCTGAAGCCGGCGCCGGAAGGCACGGGCATCATCGCCGGCGGCGCCGTGCGAGCGGTGGTTGAATCGGCCGGCGTGTCGAACGTGCTGACCAAGTCGCTCGGTACCGCCAACCCGCACAACGTCGTGCGGGCGGCGTTCACGGCCCTTGAACAGCTCAAGGATCCGGCGCTGGTCGCCCGGCTCCGCGGCAAGGACGCTGAAGAAGCGTTCGCTCCGGCCCGCGCATAGGACGGACGATCATGGCTGAGCAGGCGAAGAAGACAGTGAAGATCACTCTGGTGCGAAGCGCGATTGGCTTCGACAAGAGCCAGAAGGCCACGGTCCAGGGCATGGGCCTCCGCAAGATCCGCCAGACGGTGGAACTGCTGGACACGCCCGAGACGCGCGGCATGATTCACAAGGTGCGCCACCTCGTCGAGGTGGTGGAGTAGCGACATGAGTCTCAACAATCTCAAACCGGCGCCAGGGTCGAAGTTCTCGCGCAAGCGTGTCGGCCGCGGGCCGGGTTCGGGCAACGGCAAGACCGCCGGCCGCGGCAACAAGGGCGCGCAGTCGCGTTCGGGTTATTCGTACAAGCGCGGCTTCGAAGGCGGCCAGATGCCGCTGCACCGCCGCGTCCCGAAGCGCGGCTTCAACAACATCTTCCGGACCGAATACGCGGTGGTGAACCTCGATCAGCTCGAGGCAAAGTTCGACGCCGGCACGACGGTCACGCCCGACGCGATGCGCGCCGCCGGCCTCATCCACTCGAAGACGACGCCGGTGAAGCTGCTGGGTCGTGGTGAACTGACCAAGGCGCTCACCGTGCAGGCGCACAAGTTCAGCGGCAAGGCGGCCGAGAAGATCGCCGCCGCTGGTGGTTCGACCGAAGCGATTAGCTGAACGGGGCGATTGCCGTGTTCGAAAGCCTGAAGAACCTCTTTGCCGTCGCTGACCTGCGCAACCGGGTGTTGTTCACCCTGGCCATGCTCGCGGTCTATCGCATCGGCAACCACATTCCGACCCCGGGCGTGAATCCGGAGGCGCTGGCGATTCTGGCCGATCAGGCCCAGAACACCATGTTCGGCCTCTACGACATGTTCACGGGCGGAAGCCTGTCGCGAATCACCATCTTCGCGCTGGGCGTCATGCCGTACATCAGCTCCTCGATCATCCTGCAGCTGCTGACGGTGGTGTGGCCCTACCTCGAACGGTTGTCGAAGGAGGGGGAACTCGGGCGCCGGAAGATCACCCAGTACACGCGTTACCTGACGCTGCTGCTGGCGGCGGTGCAGGCGATGGGCATTGCCATCTGGCTCGAAGGCAACACCGGCGTCGCGGGTGGCCTGCCGCTCGTCTACGATCCGGGCTGGGGCTTCCGCCTCGGCTGCGTGCTGACGCTGACGACCGGCACCATGTTCATCATGTGGCTCGGCGAGCAGATCACCGAGCGCGGCATCGGCAACGGCATGTCGCTCATCATCTTCGCCGGCATCGTCGTCGGTCTGCCGAGCGCGGCGATCGCGACGATCGACCAGATGCGCACCGGACAGATGAGCCTGCTGGTGGTGGCGCTGCTGCTGGCGATGATGGTGCTGGTGATTGCCGCCATCATCTATGTGGAGCGCGGCCATCGCCGCATCACGGTGCAGTACGCCAAGCGTGTCGTCGGACGCCGGCAGTACGGCGGTTCGTCGACGCACATTCCGCTCAAGGTGAACACCGGCGGCGTCATCCCGGTGATTTTCGCCAGCTCGATCCTCACGTTCCCGCAGATGCTGCTGCCGATGCTGGGCGCGACCGGCGGCTGGGGCGACGCGGTGCTGCGGCAGATTGCCTACGGCATGCCGCTCTACAACCTGCTGTATGTCGTCCTGATTGTCTTCTTCGCCTACTTCTACACGGCCATCATCTTCAATCCGGATGACGTCGCCGAGAACATGCGGAAGTACGGCGGCTTCATCCCCGGCATCCGTCCGGGCAAGCGGACGGCGGAGTACATCGACACCATCCTGGCGAAGATCACGCTGGTCGGCGCCATCTATCTGTCGCTGGTGGCGATTCTGCCGGAGTTCCTGTTGACCGGCTTCCGTGTCGCGCCGATCCCGTTCATCGGGCCGACGCTCGATACGATGCTGCCGGCGTTCGTGACTCAGGGTCTGAACGTGCCGTTCTTCTTCGGCGGCACGTCGCTGCTCATCGTCGTCGGCGTGGCGATGGACACCGTCAACCAGGTCGAGTCGCAGCTCATCATGCGGCACTACGACGGCTTCATGAAGAAGACGCGTATCCGCGGACGCCGCGGGTAGGAATGTCGTGGCGTTGAACCTGATCATGCTGGGGCCGCCGGGAGCCGGCAAAGGCACCCAGGCCGAACGGTTTGCCCGCGAGTACGGACTGCCGAAGATCTCCACCGGCGACATCCTGCGCGAGGCCGTGCACAGCGGCAGCGAACTGGGTGCGGCGGTGAAGGAAGTGATGGACCGCGGCGAACTGGTCAACGACGGGCTGATCACCGGCATCGTCGAGGAGCGGTTGAACCGGTCCGATGTGAAGCCGGGGTTCGTGCTCGACGGTTTTCCGCGGACGGTGCCGCAGGCGGCCTGGCTCGATACGCTGATGGGCGGCGACCGCGGACCGCTGATCGTCGTCGAGATGCGGGTGCCGGACGAGGAACTGGTGCGGCGCGTGCAGGCCCGGCGCGTGTGCCGCGTCTGCGGCACCAACGTGTCGGCGTTCGGCACCGACCCGACCCGCGTGCTGCGCTGCCAGAAGTGCGGCGGCGAGTTGATGGTGCGGTCCGACGACAACGTCGAGATCGTGCGCGGCCGTCTGCGCGTCTACTGGCGCGACACGCGGCCGGTGATTGATTTCTACAGCGGCCGGCCGACCTATCGCGTGCTCGATGGATCGCAGCCGCCGGAAGACGTGCGGCGGGCGCTGATCGACGCCGTGCAGGAAGTGGCTGCGGCGGCGGGCGTCGTCGCACAGCCGGGAGCGCGGGCGTGATCACCTGTCGATCGGCGGCGGAGATCGAGCGGCTGGCGCGGGTGAACCGCCTGGTCGCGCAGGTCCTTGCCGAACTGATGGCGACGGTGGCGCCGGGCGTCTCGACGGCGGACCTCGACGCGCTGGCCGAGCGGCGCTTGCGGGAAGCGGGCGCCGAGCCGGCGTTCAAGGGTTACCACGGCTACCCGGCGACGATTTGCGCCTCGGTGAACGAGCAGGTGATTCACGGCATCCCGAATCCCCGCCCGTTGAAGGACGGCGACATCGTCTCGGTGGACATGGGCGCGCGGATGGATGGGTTCTACGGCGATTCGGCGGTCACCGTGCCGGTGGGCCGCGTGTCGGCGGAGGCCGAGCGGCTGCTGACGGTGACGCGGACGGCGCTCGAGAAGGCGATTGCGGTGGTGAAGCCCGGTGGCCGCGTGCACGACATCGGCGCCGCCGTGCAGCAGCACGTCGAGTCGCACGGCTACTCGGTGGTGCGCGAGTTCGTCGGGCACGGCATCGGGACCTCGCTGCACGAGGAACCGCAGATCCCGAACTACGGGACGGCGGGCCGCGGCGCCCGGCTGGCCGAGGGCATGGTGCTGGCCATCGAGCCGATGGTCAACGCCGGCAAGGCGGCGGTGAAGGTGCTGGGGGATGGCTGGACCGCGGTGACGAAGGATGGCAGCCTGTCGGCGCACTTCGAACACACGGTGGTGGTGACGGGCAGCGGCTGCCGCGTGCTGACGCTGCGGGATCAGGTGGTGGCCGAGGCGGTGTGACCGAGGCCGTCGGCACGGTGATGGAGCTGCTCCCGAGCGAGCTGGTGAAGGTGGTGCTCGAGGGCGGAACGCATCAGGTGATCGCGCATCACGCGGACCCGGTGCGGCGCAATTATGTGCGGCTCCTCGTGGGTGATCGCGTGCGCGTGGCACTGATGCCGCGCGATCAGGGCCGCGGGCGGGTCCTGGAGAGGTTGTAGAGGAACGAACGATGAAGGTACGAGCATCAGTCAGGAAGATCTGCGACAAGTGCAAGATCGTTCGCCGCCAGGGAGTGGTGCGGGTGATCTGTTCGAATCAGAAGCACAAGCAGCGGCAAGGATAAAGGCGAGGACCTATGGCACGTATTTCAGGTGTCGATCTGCCGCGCACCAAGCGCGTCGAGATCGGGCTCACGTACATCTTCGGCATCGGGCGGCATCGCTCGGGCCAGATCCTCGAGGCGGCCGGCGTCAGTCCTGACGTCCGCGTCAAGGATCTCACCGACGACGACGTCCGCAAGATCAGCCGGGTGATCGAGGAGCAGGGCGGTGTGGAGGGCGATCTGCGCAAGGAGATCTCGCTCAACATCAAGCGCCTCATCGAGATCGGCAGCTTCCGCGGCGCCCGGCATCGGCGGAACCTGCCGGCCCGGGGCCAGCGCACGCGCACCAACGCGCGGACGCGGAAGGGCCCGCGCAAGGGCGCGGTCGCCAAGAAGAAGACGGTATAAGCCATGGCAAAGACCGAGAGCGGCGGCGCGGGCGCCGGCAAGGAAACGACCCGCAAGAAGAAGGCGTTCAAGAAGCGCGGCGAGAAGCGCATCGTCCATCACGGGTTCGTCCACATCCAGGCGTCGTTCAACAACACGCTGGTGACCATCACCGACGTCGAGGGCGCGGTGGTGTCGTGGTCGAGCGCCGGGGCGATCGGCTTCAAGGGCTCGCGCAAGGGCACGCCCTTCGCCGCCACGCAGGCGGCACTGACGGCGACCAACGCCGCCAAGACGTTCGGCATGCGCTCGTGCGAGGTGCTGGTGAAGGGCCCCGGCTCCGGCCGTGAGTCCGCCATCCGCGCCTTGTCCACGGCCGGACTCGAAGTGAAGTCGATCCGCGACGTCACGCCGATTCCGCACAACGGCTGCCGGCCGCCGAAGCGCCGCCGCGTGTAACTGGTTACGAAAAGGACCGACGAAAAGACATGGCTCGTTACAACGGACCCGCCTGCCGCCTGTGTCGCCGCGAGGGCATGAAGCTGTTCCTCAAGGGCGAACGCTGCTACACCGAGAAGTGCGGCATCGAGAAGCGCAACCTGCCGCCCGGCCAGCACGGCCGCGCCCGCCGCAAGCAGATGGTCGGCTACGGCGTGCAGCTGCGCGAGAAGCAGAAGGTCAAGCGCATCTACGGCGTGCTCGAAGATCAGTTCCGCAGCTATTTCGAACGCGCCGACCGCACCCGCGGCATCACCGGCGAGACGCTGCTGCAGTTCCTCGAACGTCGTCTCGACAACGCCATCTACCGCATGGGCTTTGCCACCTCGCGGGCACAGGCGCGTCAGCTCGTGCTGCACGGCCACTTCCTGGTCAACGGGAAGAAGGTGGACGTGCCGTCGTACTCGCTCAAGGCGGGCGACACGGTCACCGTGCGCGACAACAGCCGCGAGAACACATCGATCCTCCACGCGATGGAGGAAGTGAAGGGCCGCGGCGTGCCGGGATGGCTCAGCCTCGACGGCACCATGGGCGCGCGCGTCGTGACCATGCCGACGCGTGAACAGATCAACCTGCCCGTGCAGGAACAGCTCATCGTCGAGCTGTATTCGA
>JADZCY010000091.1 GCA_020851325.1 Acidobacteriota bacterium
AGATGATGTCCAGTGTGATGATCCGCGAGACCCTGGCGGGGAACTGCCGGGCCAGCCGCACCACCTTGCCTCCGCTAGCAGAATGGCCAGCGAATGTGGCCCGCTGGAGACCCATCGCGTCCAGAAAGGCGACGAGGTCGGCGATCTGCTGATCGATGCCCATCTCACCGGACGATGGCTCGGCACCGGGACACCCGCGAGTCCAAGGGCTGAGCACCCTGAGGTGCTTGGTGAGGAAAGGTGCAAGGTCGCCGTATACGAACGGGCTGTCGCATCGGGCTGGCAGCAGCACGAACGGCTCGCCGCTGCCGCCCCAGTCGATGTAGCGCACTCGCTGGCTCCCGACCTGTGCCGTCGAGACACGTACGTCCGACGACGGCGCCCCAGTTGGCTGGGCTGACATCAACGCGACGATCGAGGCGAGCAGCGCGACGAGCATCGGGCGATTGTCCTACACCTTGGCCGCTTAGGCCTCAGGATCAGCCGGTGTGGCATCCTCGGATGTTGTGGGACGAAGTCGACGTTCTTCCGAGGCGCCGCGCGGGATGATCGGGCAAGTGGGGACCGGGCGAATCAGAGATTGATCGATTGCGCAATCGGGAATCGAATCACTCAATCGCTCAATCACCAATCATCAACAATCACCCAATCCGTCAATTGCCGATCGTCAATGCCATGCCAGCCCACCCGACCCTGCCGAAGCTGTCGGAGTAACGGTAGTCGTTGAGGATGTGGCGCGGAGGCGCGGTGGTGTTGTCCGGCACGAGGAACGGGAAGCGCGACCAGCGCAGGTAGGCCTGCGCGCGCGGTTGCTGGCGGACAGCGGCGCCGGCCGGCGTGTCCAAGCCGATGTCCACGCCGTAACCGCCGGGGCGGAAGTGCGGCGCCGGCTCGAACCACAGGTCGCCCTTCTCATATCGTCGCCCGGTGTCGATGATCACCTCGCGGCGGAACGGGTTCACCACCACCGGCGTCACCATGAAGCGCGCCTCGGGTTGCCCGGCGCGGGTGAGCGCCGTCTGCACCGTGTTTCGCGCCCACGCGTTCGACACGAGCATGGCCAGGCAATACACGCCGACCACGGCCAGCGCCATGCGGGCCGGGCGTCGCGCCTGCGGATGCCGGCGGGCGCGGCGACGACCCGCGGCGATCACGCCGGCGCCCAGCACCAGCCACATCCACGGATCGACGATGTAGAGCGCGTCGCCGTAGAACCAGCGGTTGGAGAACGGCATCAACAACCGGACGCCGTAGCTGTTCAACCAGTCGAGCAGGATGTGCGAGTAGAGCCCCACGAACGACAGCAGCAGCAGTTGTGAAAAGCGCGCCGGCGGAGGCGGTGACGCACCGGCCTGCACACGCGGTGGCCGCCATCTCGCGATCAACAACATCACGCCGGCCAGAAGCATCGGCAGCGCGATCTGCGCCAGGATGCCGTGCGTCCAGCCGCGCCGGAACGACATCGGCAGCGTGTCGGTGAGGAATACGGCGACGTCGATATCGGGGAGGTTGGCGGCGACGAGCAGCGTCGCCATCCCGTAGCGCGTGCGATCCGCAAGGCCCGCGCGCCCAAGCGCGGCGCCGGCCAGTGTGTGGCAAAGGTTATCCATGAAGGAGGCCGCCTCCCGCCTGCCGCCTCCCGACAAGGTGCGCGTCCCGCCTCAAGCTCGAGGCCCCGCGAGCTTCTCGGTCACCGCGTCTTCCCGCAGATCCTTGCGCAGCACTTTGCCGACGGGCGACTTCGGCAGTTCGTCGCGGAAGATGATCAGGCGCGGCACCTTGTACGGCGTCAACGACTGACGGCAGTGCTGGCGTAACGCGTCGGCGGTGAGGCCGCGGTCCTTGCGAATGACGTAGGCCACGACCCATTCACCCGTGTCTTCGTCCGGCACGCCCACCACCGCGCAGTCCTGCACGCCGGGATGCGCGGTCAGCACGGCTTCCACCTCGTTGGGATAAACGTTGAACCCGCTGACCAGGATCATGTCCTTCTTCCGATCGACGATGTAGATGTAGCCTTCCTCGTCGGTTTGAGCCACGTCGCCGGTGGCGAGCCAGCCGTCGCGCAGCACCCGCGCGGTTTCGTCGGGACGCTGCCAGTACCCGGCCATCACCTGCGGCCCGCGAATCAGCAACTCCCCCGCCTCGCCCACGGGCACGTCCTGGCCCTGCTCATCGACGATGCGCGCGTCGGTACCGGGGAGCGGTACACCGATCGAGGCGCGCTTGGGACGATGGAAGGGATTGAGCGTCGCCACGGGCGAGGTTTCCGTCAGTCCATAGCCTTGATAGATCGGCGTGTGCGTGACCGCTTCCCAGCGATCGCCGACCGCCGGCACCAGCGCCATCCCGCCGGCCACGGATCCGCGGAAGGTGAACGACGGCCGGTCCTTGAACCACGCTTCGTGCATCAGCCCCGCGAACAGCGTGTTGACGCCGGTGAACCACGTGATGCCTTCGCGCTCGATGACGGTGCGGAGGTTGCTGAGCGGACGCGGACTTGGCGCCAGCACGTTGCGCCCGCCGGCGACGAAGAACAGCATGAGGTTCGCGGTGAACGCGAAGATGTGGTACAGCGGCAGCGCGGTGAGGATCACTTCCTTGCCGTTGCGCAGGCTCGGCCGCCACATCTGCAGGGACTGCTCGATGTTCGCGAGGAGATTCCCGTGCGTCAGCATCGCGCCCTTGGCCACGCCGGTGGTGCCGCCGGTGTATTGCAGCGCCGCCAGCGACGCCGGGGTCAGTTGCGTCGCGTAGACCGACGGGTCGGCGCCGGCGTCGATGCGCGCGCGGCCGGCCGCCAGCGCGCGACCGAGGGTGACGTACGCAAAGCCAATCGACGGAATCATCCGCCGTACGAACTTCTGCACGCCCCACACCAGCCAGCGGCGGAACGTCGGCAGAAGGTCGCCGACCGAGGCGACGATCACGGTGCGGATGCTCGTCTTCGGCAGCACCGCGGTCACCTTGTCGGCGAAGAGGTCGATGGTGACCAGCGCCACGGCGCCGCTGTCGGCAAACTGGTGAATCATCTCCGGCACGGTGTAGAGCGGATTGGTGTTCACCATCACCACGCCGGCCTTCAGCGCGCCAAACACGACCACCGGGTAGGCGAGGCAGTTGGGCATGTGAATCGCCAGGCGGTCGCCCGGCGCCAGCCCCGCCACTTCGCGCAGGTACACAGCGAAGGCGTCCGACAGTCGATCGACGTCGGTAAACGTCAGATGCCCCTGCGCCCCGTTGGGCAGCCCGAG
>JADZCY010000092.1 GCA_020851325.1 Acidobacteriota bacterium
CGCGGATCCGCGCGCCGTCCTTCTCCACTTCGTACGGGCGATACAGCAGGTCGGCCCGCTCCGGCAGCCCCTGTTCGTCCCGAGGCAGCGCCTCGCCAATCGATCGCGCCAGCACGTCCTCGTCCGTGGCGATCCACGTCAGGCCTTCGGCCGTCAGGATGGGGACAATGCCCGAAGAGACGGAACCTTCGGACGGCCACATACCCTGGGGCATTTCCCCGAAGGCATCGCGATGGAAACGGACCGCTCGGGCGACCTGTTCACGCGCGTCGATGGGCCGCCGGAACGGGTGCCGCGGCCGGGTGGCGTGGGGATGCGCCGCCAGATGCGCGTCGGTGTCGCACAGCAGCGGCAGGATCGGGTGGTAGAACGGCGAGGTCGACAGCTCGATCTGTCCCCGCTCCCGCGCCGCGCGATAGGTCGGAATGGTGGTCCGCAGCAGGTCGAGTTCGACCTCGCGCAGCACCGCCTTGTCGCCCTCGCTGAAATCCCGGCCCTTTTGCAGCAGCGTCGTCAGACGGGCGTCGCGCCCGAGCCAGTCGGGGTCCATCCACGTCAACTTGTGCCACACCTGCAGATCGCGCAGGTCGGCCGTCGTCCACACCGCCGGCGCCGTGCGCGCCGCAAACAACTCGGCGTAACGCGGATGCGGACCGATCATCCGGTGATACGGCGCGTGAAAGCCCTCGGCAATCAGGAACGCGCGGTCCGATGCGCCCAGTTCCTCGGCGGGCCGCAGGCCCACCTCGAGATGCCGATCGCGCGCCTGCTCCGCCGCGTATGCCTGCACCTGCACCAGCAGCGACGGCACCAGGTTGAACGTGGCCCGGACGCCGGCAAACGGCTCCAGCACGTCGACCATGCCGCGGTAGTCCTTGATGGCGTGCATCCGCACCCACGGCAGCATGAACTCCCGCGTCGCCCTGTCCTCGTAGTAGGGCTGGTGCATGTGCCACAGGAGGGCCAGACGAATCATAATGATGACTTCGGCATGAAGACGCTCGACCGTTACATCATCCGCGAGATTCTGCCGCCGTTTGCCATCGCGGTCCTGGTCTTCACGTTCATTCTCATCATTCCGTTCATCATTGCCCTGGCCGAACAGATGATCGCCAAGGGCGTGCCCTGGCTGACACTGCTCCGCCTGATGGTGACGCTGCTGCCGCAGGCGCTGGCGCTCACCATCCCCATGGCGCTGCTCATCGGCATCCTCGTCGCCTTCGGCCGGCTCTCGGCCGACCGCGAAATCGTCGTCTTGATGGCCTGCGGCGTCAGTCCCTACCGCCTGCTCCGTCCCCTCGCCATCGTCGCCCTCGTGGCCTGGGCGGCCACCTCCTGGGTGCTGCTCAAGGCCATGCCCGACGCCAACCAGGCCTACCGCGAAATGACGATGCAGATCGTCGCGGACCGGGCGGAAGGCGAAGTGCGTCCGCGGGTGTTCTTCGAGGACTTCCCCAACATGGTCCTCTACGTCCGCGACGTGCCGGCCGGCGGCGGCTGGCAGGACGTGCTGGCGGCCGACACGCAGAACCCGGCGCAACCAATCATCTACCTGGCCCGCTCCGGGCGCATGCTGGTCGATCGCCAGGCGCGCACCGTGCAGATGGTACTGCAGGACGGCGCGCGTCACACCACGAAGCTCGACGACCCGGCGCAATACGAAGTGCTGCGCTTCCAGCAGATGGTCGTGTCGCTGAATCCGGAGTCCGTGTTTCCGCGCAGCGGTCCGGCGCGCGGCGACAACGAACTGACGATCGCCGAACTGCAGGCGCGCGTCGCGCAGCTCGAGGCCGAAGGCGTCTCGACGCACAACGCGGTGATGACGATCCAGAAGAAGTTCTCGATCCCCGTCGCCTGCTTCGTGTTCGCGCTGCTGGGGCTCGCGCTCGGGGCGAGCAACCGCAAGGACGGCAAGCTGGCCAGCTTCGTCCTCGGCATCGGCGTCATCTTCGTCTACTACGTGATTGCCTTCACCGCGCAGGCGATGACCAAGGGCGGCATGGTGCCGGCGTGGCTCGCCTGGTGGATGCCCAACATCGTCCTCGGCATCGTTGGCGCGCTGCTGTTGATGTCAAGGGCGCGTTCGGCCGATCAGCCGATTCGCATTTCGCTGCCGTCGATCAGCCTGCCGGCCTGGCTGCGGCGCGGCGAGGCCGCGGAGCCGAGCGGCGCCGTCACGCCACACGCGGCGCGTTCAGGGACCCGCGTCGTTGTCGTCGTGCGCATTCCGCAGTTCGAACTTCCCCGCCCCAACATCCTCGACGTCTACGTCGCGCGTCAGTACCTGCGCATCCTCGCGATGACGATGATCGCGATGCTGGGGTTGTTCTATATCTCGACGTTCCTCGACCTATCGGACAAGTGGTTCAAGGGCGAAACCACGCTCGGCCAGATCCTGTCGTTCCTGTGGTGGTCGACGCCGCAGTTCATGTCGTACATCATCGCGCTGGCGGTGCTGCTGTCGGCGCTGGTCACGATCGGGCTGCTCACCAAGAACAGTGAACTGATCGTGATGCGTGCATGTGGCGTCAGCCTGTACCGGACCGCGGCGCCACTGGTGGTGTTTGCTCTGGTGGCGAGCGCCCTGCTCTTCGGTATGGAAGAGCGCGTACTCGCCGTCGCCAACCGGCGAGCGGATCAGATCCGTCACTTGATCCGCGGCGGCTCGGCGCAAACCTTCGACGTGCTGAACCGGAAGTGGGTGGTCGGCCGCGACGGTTCGATCTATCACTATCAGTATTACAACCCGCGGACGCACGA
>JADZCY010000093.1 GCA_020851325.1 Acidobacteriota bacterium
GCCTGCTTGTGCCCGCCGAAGCGGCCGAGCATGGGCGCCACCGATTCGAGCGCGCCGAGCATGTCGAAGCCGGGGATGCTGCGGCAGGATCCGTGCGCCGTATCGCCTTCGATCGACAGGACAATCGCCGGGCGATAGAACGTGTCGACGAGCTTCGAGGCGACGATGCCGATGACGCCGCGGTGCCAGCCCTCGCCGGCGACGACGAGAACGCTGCGCGCACCGACTTCCGGATCGGTCTCGACGATCTTGCGCGCCTTGGCGACGATGTCCTGTTCTTCCGTGCGGCGGCGCGTGTTCTCGGTCTCGAGCTGCTCGGCCAGCGCGCGTGCCTCCTCAGCCATGCCTTCATCGGCGGCCAGCAGCAGACGCGCCGCAATGTCCGGCGTGCTCATGCGGCCGGCGGCGTTGATGCGCGGCGCCAGCATGAACGAGATGTGATAGCTGTCGATGGTCTTGCCGGTGAGGCTCGAGGCATCGAGCAGCGCGCGCAGGCCAACCTTGTGCGGGCCCTTCGACAGCATCTCGAGGCCGAGGCGCGCGATGACGCGGTTCTCACCCACCAGTGGCACCACGTCGGCCAGCGTGCCGATGGCCGCCACCTTGATGAAACCGGGCACCCAGGCGCTGCGGCCGGCCCGCGCGCAGAGCGCCTGCACCAGTTTCAGCGCGACGCCGACGCCGGCGAGATTCTTGTCGGGATACTGGCAATCGAAGCGCTTCGGGTTCACCACCGCCGCGGCGTTCGGCAGTTCGCTGTCCGGCTCGTGGTGATCCGTGATGATGAGATCGATGCCCAGGCTGTGCGCGTGCCGCGCCGCTTCGGCGCCGCGGATGCCGCAGTCCACCGACACCACCAGTTGCACGCCATCGGCCTTGAGACGATCGAAAGTCGCGGGCTGAAGTCCGTAGCCGTCGCGCAGGCGTTCCGGGACGAAATGGATGACGTCGCCGCCCAGGAGTTCCAGCGTGCGGCGCAGGATGACCGTGGACGTGATGCCGTCGACGTCGTAGTCGCCGTGCACGGCAATGCGCTCCCGCTGCGCGATGGCGCGCTCGAGCCGCTCGACCGCACGGTCCATGTCGGTGAGCAGGAACGGATCGAGCAGTTGATCGAGCGCCGGGCTGAGAAAGCGCCGCGCGCTGTCGGCGTCACGCAGGCCGCGGATGACGAGCAGTCGAGCCGTGACCTCCGACACGCCAAGCTCGCGGCCAAGGAGCGCCGCCGCCTCGGCTTCGCAGTCGTGCGTCTGCCAGATCTTCGGAATCACCCGCCGACGCTTTCGCCTGGCGACGCCGGTGGCGTCACGGCCCCTGACGAGTCGATGCCGATCTGGCCGATGTTACGGAACTTCTGATACCGCGCTTCGAGCCGGGCGTCGGAATCCATCGCCGACACCTCGGTGAGCGCGCGATCGAGCGCGAGGTCGAGCAACGCCATCGCCTGCGCCGGATCGGTATGCGCGCCGCCGACCGGTTCGGCGACGATCTCGTCGATGATGCCGAGCCTGAGCAGGTCCGGCGCGGTGATCTTCAGCGCTTCGGCGGCTTCCACCTTGCGATTGGCGTCGCGCCACAGGATCGCCGCGCAGCCTTCGGGCGGGATGACGCTGTAGATGGCGAACTCGTGCATCAGCACGCGGTCGCCAACGGCAATGCCGAGCGCACCGCCGCTGCCACCTTCGCCGTGCACGACGACGATGATCGGCACGTCGAGGACGGCCATCTCGCGAAGGTTGAGCGCGATGGCTTCGGCGACGCCGCGCTCTTCGGACTCGATCCCCGGATACGCCGCCGGCGTGTCGACGAAGCAGATGATCGGCCGGTTGAACTTCTCGGCCAGGCTCATCAACCGCAGCGCCTTGCGATACCCCTCGGGCCGTGCGTAGCCGAAGTTGCGGAAGATCTTCTGCTTGGTGTCGCTGCCCTTCTGGTGCCCGACGACGAGCACCGGGCGGCCTTTGTAGTCGGCCATGCCGGCGACGATGGCGTGATCGTCGGCGAAGCGGCGATCGCCGTGCAGTTCGACGAAGTCGGTGCACAGCTTCTCGACGTAATCGAGGGTCGTCGGGCGGGCCGGGTGCCGCGCCACCAGCACGCGCTGCCACGCGGTGAGGTTCTTGTAGAGCTCGCCGCGGATGGAGTTGATGCGCTGTTCGAGCCGGGCGATCTCGCGGTTGCGGTCGTCGGTGACCGGCAGCATCGACAGCGCCTGGATTTCCTTCAGCAGGATGCCGATCGGTTCTTCGAAGTCGAGCAGGTCAGCCATGGTCAGTGTACGTGGACGGTGCCGATGCCGCAGAGGCGTTCCACCGCGGTGACGAACTGCTCGGAGGGGCGGACACGAATCGACGGGTTGATGTCCATGCGCACGACCGTCGGTGTGGCACCGTTGGCGACTACCACTTCGATGGCGAGCGGCCGATCGCCGCGGAACTCGGCGACGACATCCCAGAGCTGGCTAATCGTCTCACGGGCGGTATCGGCCTTCAATCGAATCCGCACGCCGCGCGACAGCCGTTCGCGCAGCTGCCCCAGCGGCAGCACCTCGGTGGCCTGCAGCCGCGCCGACTCCTCATCGCGTTCGAACTTGCCGCGGACCAGCAGCAGCGCGTCGTTCTCGCAGGCAGTGCGGTACTTGCCGTAGGTCTCCGGAAAGACGACGACCTCGACCGAGCCCTGGTGGTCTTCGAGCGAGAAGACGCACATGGCGTCGCCCTTCTTCGTCTTCAGCGGCCGCAGTCCCGAGACGATGCCGCCGACGTGGACGTCGTCGATGACCAGTCGGCCGGGCGAGCCGTCGGTGGACGGCGGCAGGTCGCCGAGCGTGAGGTCGCCAACCGTGCGGGCGCCGAACGCACGCAGGTCGTCGGCGTGGCGATCGATGGGATGACCGCTCAGATACAGGCCGAGCGCTTCCTTCTCGAAGCCGAGCAACTCCATCTCGGTCCACGGCGCCGCGTCCGGCAGCCGGATGATCGCCAGCCCGCCTTCCTCGTCGTCTCCGCCGAAGAGCGAGTTCTGGCCGCGGTCGCGATCGCGCTGCGTGCGGCCGCCGTGCTCGATGGCGCTGTCGACGGCGGCGAAGAGCGTGGCGCGCCCGGCCGTCAGCGGCACGCCGGTCGGGATGAGCGTGTCGCAGGCGCCGGACTTGACCAGCGCTTCGAGCACGCGCTTGTTGACGAGGCGCAGATCCAGCGATTCGCACAACTGGTGCAGCGAAGTGATGCGGCCGAGCTCACCACGCACTTGCAGGATCGATTGAATGGCGCCTTCGCCGAGGCCCTTGATGGCGGTGAGGCCGAAGCGCACGCCTTCGGGGACCACCGTGAACATCATCTGGCTTTCGTTCAGGTCCGGCGGCAGCACGGCGATGCCGCGATCGCGGCACTCGCCGATGTAAAGCGCGAGCTTGTCGGTGTTGGCCGCTTCGATCGTCAGCAGCGCCGCCGCGAAGTGCTTTGGATAATTCGCCTTGAGGTACGCCGTCTGGTACGCGAGATAGGCGTAGGCCGTCGAGTGCGACTTGTTGAAGCCGTACCCGGCGAAGTACTCCATCAGGTCGAATATCTTGGTCGCCTTCTTCTCGTTGACGCCCTTCTCGCGCGCGCCTTCCATGAAGGCTTCGCGCTGCTTGGCCATGACCTTGGGATCCTTCTTGCCCATGGCCTTGCGCAGCACGTCGGACTGGCCCAGCGAGAAGCCAGCCAGCACCGAGGCGATGCGCATCACCTGTTCCTGATAGGCGATGACGCCGTAGGTGTCGGAGAGGATCGGTTCGAGCTGCGGCAGCTCGTACTTGACCTCCGAGCGGCCGGCCTTGCGGGCGATGAAGTCGTCCACCATGCCGCTCTTGAGCGGGCCGGGACGATAGAGCGCGTTCATCGCGATGAGGTCGTCGAGGCGCTGCGGCTTGGCCTTGCGCAGGATCTCGCGCATGCCGGAGCTTTCGAACTGGAAGATGCCGTAGGTCTGGCCGTCGACGAAGAGCTGGTAGGTCGGTGGATCGTCCAGCGGCACGCCGTCGATGTCGAGCTCGAAGGATTCGGTTCGCTTGATCTCAGCGAGCGCGTCCTGGATCAGCGTCAGCGTGCTGAGACCGAGGAAGTCCATCTTCAGGAGGCCGACGCGTTCGACCTCCTTCATCGCCCACTGCGTCGTGATTTCGTCGCGGTTGCTCTTGTAGAGCGGCGCGTAGTCGGTGATGGGCCCCGGCGCGATCACCACGCCCGCAGCGTGGACGCCGGCGTTACGTGACATGCCCTCGAGGCGCTGCCCCATCTCGAGCACGTCCTTGACGCGCGAGTCCTGGTCGCGCATCTGCTTCAGCACCGGGTTCTCGGTGAGCGCCTTCTCGAGCGTCATGTCGAGTGCCGCCGGGATCTGCTTGGCGATGCGATCGACGTCCGCGTACGGCATGTCCATCGCCCGGCCGACGTCACGGACCACCGCCTTGGCCTTCATCGTGCCGAAGGTGATGATCTGCGAGACGTTCTCGCGGCCGTACTTGCGCGTGACGTACTCGATCACCTCGCCGCGGCGGCGTTCGCAGAAGTCGACGTCGATATCGGGCAGCGACACGCGCTCGGGATTCAGGAAGCGCTCGAACAGCAGGTCGTAGTGCAGCGGATCGACGTCGGTGATGCGCAGGCACCAGGCGACGAGGCTGCCGGCGGCGGAACCGCGGCCGGGCCCGACGGGAATGCCCTGCTCGCGCGCGTAGCGGATGAAGTCCCACACGATCATGAAGTACCCCGGGTACCCCATCTTCTTGATCATCGCGATCTCGTACGAGAGGCGTTCCTCGTACTCGGCGATCGTGTGGCGCAGCTTGCCTTCGACGTCGAGCTGACGCAGGCGCTCGAGGCGCTGCGCAAACCCCAGCCGCGTTTCGTGCTCGAAGTAGCCGTCGAGGTCGAAGCCGTCCGGCACTTCGAACTTCGGCAGGTGGTTCTCGCCGCTCGGGATGGTGACGTTGCAGCGCTCGGCGATCGCCAGCGTGTTGGCCAGCGCGTCCGGATAGTCGCCGAACACCGCCATCATCTGTTCCGCCGACTTCAGGAAGAACTGATCGCCGTGATAGCGCAGGCGATTGGCGTCGTTGACGCCCTTGCCAGTGCCGATGCAGAGCAGGATGTCGTGCGGCTTGTGATCGCCGTGCCTCAGGTAGTGCACATCGTTGGTGCACACGAGCGGCATGCCGAGATCGCGCGCAATCGGAATCAACCCGTTGTTGACGATGCGCTGTTCCTCGATGCCCTGGTACTGCATCTCGAGGAAGAAGTTGCCCTTGCCGAGAATGTCCTGGAACGTCGACGCGGCGGCGATCGCCTTCTTCGGGTTGGGCCCGCGCACCTCGGTGGCGACCTCGCCCTTGAGACAGCTCGACAAGCCAATCAGCCCCTGCGCGTGTTCGGCGAGCAGCGCCTTGTCGATGCGCGGCTTGTAATAGAACCCTTCGGTGAAGCCGGCCGAGACCAGCTTGATCAGGTTCTTGTAGCCGACCGCGTTCTCGGCGAGCAGGACGAGATGGTTGGCGGTCTCCCCCGCCGTGCCGTTCTTGTCGAAGCGGCTGCCTGGCGCGACGTACACCTCGCAGCCGAGAATCGGGTTGAGGCCGCGCTTCCGCGCCGCGTCGTGAAAGACGACGGACGAGAACATGTTGCCGTGCTCGGTGACGGCCACGGACTTCTGTCCGAGCTTCTGGACCTGATCGAGCAGTTCGTCGATGCGGCAGGCGCCGTCGAGCAGCGAGAACTCGGTGTGCAGGTGGAGATGGACGAACTCGGCCACCGCGCTATTCCCATTCGATCGTGGACGGGGGCTTCGACGAGATGTCGTACACCACCCGGTTGATCCCCTTCACCTCGTTGACGATGCGCGAGGAGATGCTCGCGAGCAGCTCGTGCGGCAGGCGTGCCCAGTCGGCGGTCATGCCGTCGAGGCTCTCGACCGCCCGAATCGCCACGGTGAACTCATAGGTTCGCGCATCGCCCATGACGCCGACGCTCTGCACCGGCAGCAGCACGGCGAAACTCTGCCACAGCCGCTCGTACCACCCGGCCTTACGCACTTCGTCGGCGACGATGGCGTCGGCACGCTGCAGCAGCAGGAGCTGATCACGGGTGAGCGCGCCGATGAGGCGCACCGCCAGGCCCGGTCCCGGGAACGGCTGGCGAACGAGAAACTCCTTGTCGATGCCGAGGTCGCGGCCCACCGCGCGCACTTCGTCCTTGAACAGTTCGCGCAGCGGTTCCACCAGCGTGAAGCGCATGCGCTCGGGCAGCCCGCCGACGTTGTGATGGCTCTTGATGGTCGCGGACGGCCCACGCACCGACACCGATTCGATCACGTCGGGATACAACGTGCCCTGGGCGAGGAAGTCGAAATGCCCCAGCTTCGTCGCTTCGTCTTCGAAGACGTCGATGAAGGCGGCGCCGATGATCTTGCGCTTCTGCTCCGGGTCGGTGACGCCTTCGAGGCGCGACAGGAAGATCTCCGACGCGTCGACGAAGTTCACCGGCAACTGCAGCTTCTTGTAGCGTTCCACCACCTGCGACGCTTCGTTCAGGCGCAGCAGGCCGTTGTCGACGAAGATGCACTCGAGCTGTTCACCGATGGCGCGGTGCAGCAGCGTCGCCGCGACAGTCGAATCGACACCGCCCGACAACGCGCAG
This sequence comes from Acidobacteriota bacterium, assembly GCA_020851325.1. Taxonomy (GTDB): domain Bacteria; phylum Acidobacteriota; class Vicinamibacteria; order Vicinamibacterales; family UBA2999; genus VFZN01. The sequence continues at coordinate 6,678 of JADZCY010000093.1, forward strand.
ACCACACGTCCATCGCCAACCTGCTCACGAATGCGTGCCGTCGACTCGTCGATGAACGTCTTCGTCGTCCAGTCGCCGCGGCAGCCGCAGATGTCGAAGGCGAAGTTGCGGAGGATCTCGGTGCCGCGTTCGGTGTGCGCCACTTCCGGATGGAACAGCAGCGCGTAGTAGCCGCGGTCGGGCGCTTCCATCGCCGCCACCGGCGCGTTGGCGCTCGTCGCCGTGACGCGAAAGCCTGACGGTGCGGCGGCGACGAAATCACCATGGCTCGCCCACACCCGCAACTCATTCGGCAACTCGCGCCACAACCGCGCATCGTCGGTGGCGCGCTGCACGTAGGCGTGGCCGAACTCGCGATGCGGCGCGCTGCCGACGGTGCCGCCGAGCATGTCGGTCATCAGTTGCATGCCGTAGCAGATGCCGAGCGTCGGCAGGCCGAGATCGAGCACACCGGCGGCCGGTCGAGGCGCGCCGTCCTCGTGTACGCTGCTCGGTCCGCCTGACAGGATCAGGCCGATCGGCTGTCGGGCGCGGATGACGTCGAGCGGCGTGTTGAACGGCAGGATCTCGGAGTACACCGAGAGTTCGCGCAATCGGCGCGCGATGAGCTGGGTGAACTGCGAGCCGAAGTCGAGGACGAGGATGGTTTGATGTGCCACGGAGTATCGAGGTAAGAACGCTATTATAGCTGGCGATGCTCCTGCTGCTCGCGGCGCTCGGTCAGGCGGCGCTGCTCGCCGGCCTCGATCCGCGCTGGCTGGTGCCGCTCGACACGCCCGCCGCCGCACCCGCCGGCTACGATGCTGCCGCTGCCTACGTGCCGCTGCGCGACGGACGACTGGCGGCCGTCGATCTCGATTTCGGCCGCGTGCGCTGGACGCGCGACATCACGACGACGCTGGCGCCTGCCGCCGGCGAATCGCTGATCTTCATCGCCGGTGACGGCCACATCGAAGCGCTGTCGGCGGCCGATGGTCGCACGCGCTGGCGCACGCCGCTGCCGGGACGCCTGCTGACGATCACCTGGGACAACCACTGGCTGCTCTGTTCGAACGACGGCGGCGACCTCGCGGCGCTTCGTGCCGCGGACGGCGAACTCGTGTGGCGCGTCAACCTGGGAGCGCCGCTGGTGACGTCGCCGGCGGCGGGCCTCGATCGCGTCTACGCCGGCCTCGAGGGCGGACGCGTGGTGTCGCTGGCGCTGGCCGATGGCTCGCGCGCCTGGGAGCGCACGCTGCCCGGCCGCATCACGGGACTGCGCGCCACCGACGATCAACTCGTCGCCGGCACGACGGGCCGGGCCATCTTCAGCCTCGATCTCGAGACGGGCCGTCAGCGCTGGCGCTGGCGCGTCGGCGGCGATGTCACGGGTGCCGCCAGCAGCGATGGCCGCCTGCTCTTCTTCGCCGCGCGCGACAACGTACTCCGTGCCGTGGACGCGCGCTCCGGCAATCTCCGCTGGACGATGGATCTGCCGTCGCGACCGCTTGCGGAACCACAGGTCGTGGCCGGCTACGTGCTGGTGCCGCTGGCCACGAGCGTCGCGGTGTTCGACGCGGCGACTGGCAAGTCGATCTCGGCGCTGCCCGCGGGCGGCGAGCTGAGCGGGGCGCCGCACCTGCGCGGTGGACGTCCCACCGGCGCCCGCCTCGTCACGCTCACGCGCGACGGCAAACTGGGCGGCTACGGCTCACGAATCGAAGAGCCGCCGGCGCCCATTGCCACGCTGCCCGGCGAGCGCGTCTCGCCATAAGCGTGCACCACACGTCCGTGTTCGGCCCTGTCTTCCAAGCCTTCCAAGCCCTCCAAGCCCTCCAAGCCCTTCAAGCCCGTCCGCTACTCAACCAGCGCGCGATCGGGCTCGCTGGTGGCAACGAGCGCGGGTGACGGCTGCGTCAGCAGATACAGGCGCAGATAGGCGCACGCGCCGGCGAGGCTGATGAACTGGAAGACGAGTCCGCGCATCAGCCACGCCAGCACCTGGAGCGGTAATGCCGCCAGACCGACAAACGGGACGAAGCTGATGAGACCGAGCGCCGCGGTTGCCAGCACCGACGCCGCCGTGGCCAGCAGCATCAAGCCGAGAATCGCCGCGAGAATGCCGAGAATGAGTCGCGTGCGTCCCGCCAGCAGACGTCCGACGCGCCGCGCCGCCTCACCGACACTGCAGTCGTCGGTGGCGATGACGATCTGCGTGAGCAGATACAGGAAGTTGATCAACGTGATCAGGCCGACGACCCAGATCGACGACAACGCCAGCGTCAGCCGGCCGCCGACCGCGCCCGACGCCGGCGGACCGAACACGAGAAACCCGTACGCACCGACGGCGCAGCCATAGGCCAAGGCCAGCGCCGATCCGAGCACGAGATACCGCCGGAACAGCGCCCGCGCGCCTTCAACCAGCCGCTCGATCGAGAACTGATTGGTGCGCTCCAACGCCGACAGGCGCAGCGGTGGATGTTCGATGTGGCCGGCCGCGCGTTCGCCGGCCACCAGCACCGTCAACGTACCTGCCTTCACCGCGAACATCACGACGGAACCGCCCGCCGCCACCAGACCCAGCGCGACGAGAAACGCCACCAGGGCCATCGGCTGCGCCAGCAGCGCGCCGATGAGCGCCGGGATCACCTGGCGATACTCCATCTGCAGCAGATCGCCCGGCTCGGCGCCGACGAGCAGCATCACCAGCAGCACGCCCCCGGCCACCGGCACGGCCAGCAGCGTGTTGAACAGCGTGTCAGCGACGAACTGCACGACGACGGCGGGCCAGTTGGCTGCCGCGACCAGGGCGCCGCGCTTGAGCAGCAGCTTGAGCGCGGGAGTGGAGGTCATGAATCGGTGGGACGTCCATGTTACCCCGATACAATGACCGCACTACCTCCACATGCGGCCGCCTCCCTTCGTCGTGCGCGCACTGGCCCGGCTGCTGGCCGGCGGACTGGCGCTGCTCGTGGTCGCGCTGGGCGGCGGCGCGCTGCTCGAACGCTGGCGCCTCTCGCCCACCGACGACGCCGCGCGTGAACGCGTCGCGCAATCGGTCACCGCATCGCTGCACCAACTCGAAGCCGAACTGCAGGTGGTCATCGACCGCTTGCAGGTGGACGATGCGGATCTGCTGGCGGCGGCACAGGGTGAATTCACCGCGCAACGGCGATTGTTCGACGCGCTGGCGGCGGCCGCGCCGACGCCGCGTACCGGCCTGTCGATGACCATCTACGGGACGGCGGCGGATCCGCTGGCCTGGACGGGACAACCGACGGACCTGCCAGACCTCCGGGTGCAGGGACCGGAGGCGGTGTTCCTGGCGCCCGACGCGCAGGGACTGCGGCTCGTGCGCGTACATCCGTTGCCGGTGGCCCAGGGATCGGCCGAGCGGACCGGAGCCTTCGTCCTCGAAACGCCCATCGCCGCCGGTGATCCCGGTGGTCTCGTCACCATCCCCAGCATCGTCGGCGGGGTGCCGGTGCGGTATCTGTTCGAGTCGGCCGCGCTGGCGCCGGACGAGTTCGCGCTGACCAGCCGGGCCGGCACGCCGCTGGCGGCCGTGCGCGTGCCGCAGGCGCAGGCCGGTGATTCGCGCGCGACGTTTCGCAGTCGGACGGCGGCAGTCGCGCTGGCCATTGCTGGCGTCGTGCTGTTGCTGCTCACGGGCCCGCTGCTCGACTGGCGCCGCGTCACGCGCCACCGTCAGACGGGCATCGTGTTGTCGCTGGGTGTCGCGGCGCTGATTCTTCTTGCGCGTCTCGTTGCTGGACAAGCCATTGCCATGGCGCGCTTGCCGCTGCCGCCGCTTCTCGAGGGCAATCTCGGCTGGCTGTCGCTCTTCTTCTCCTCGCCGCTGCATTTCGTGGCCAGCAGCCTGACGCTGGCGGCACTGGCCGCGCTCGTGGCCTCGAGTGCGGACCTGTGGCGGTTGTCGGCGCGACGAGGCAGCCGGCCATGGCCCGAGGGCCTTCCGGCCGGGTTGCTCTTCGCTCAGGTCGTCGCCGGCGTGCTGGCCACTGTGCTGGTCGTTGGCTATCAGGCGTTCATTCGCTTCGGCGTTGCGGCGACGTCGATCGACATCCTGCACTTCGGTCTGCAGCCGTGGGACGGTGTGCGGCTGGCGGTCCTCGTCGGTCTGCTTCTCCTGAACGCGGCGGTCGCGGGCCTCGCCGTTCTGGTGCTGCGCCTGGCGCTGACGGGCTGGGCGGTGACGCGTGGGCCATTGCTGGCGCGCGTACTCGTGTGGGCCGCGTGGACGGCGGGCGCTGTGGCCGTGCTGTTCATCGCCAGCGTCCGAGTCGCCGCGCCGTGGTGGACCACTGTGATCGTGCTGACGTCGGTCGCGGTGGCCGCGTGGCGTGTTGGCGCCGTGCGCGTGCGGCTGCGGAACGCGTCGCAGGCGACGCGCCTGCTCGCGCTGTTCCTCGGCCTGGTGCTGCCGTCGCTGGCGTTCTACCCCTCGGTGGTCGACGGCGCCGGCCGCGCGCGCCGTCAACTCGTCGAGTCGCGCTATGCGCCCGAGGTGCTGGACCAGCGGCGCACGCTGCAGGCGCAACTGGCCCAGGCGTTACGCGACATCGACGGAGTCGCCGACCTCGCCGGCATGGCGCGTGTGGCCGACACCAGCACGCCCGGAGACGCGCCGTCGGTGGAAGCCGCGTTCCTTGTCTGGTCGCAGACGGCGCTGGCGCGACAAAGCCTCACCTCGAGCATCGAGCTGTTCGATCGCACCGGTGTGCTCGCCAGCCGCTTCGCGCTCAAGCTGCCGGACCTCGGCGGCATCCCGCCCGATCCGCAATCGGGCTGTGCGTGGGACATCTTCGAAGAGGTGTCGCCGCTCTTTGCCGAAGAGCGCCGCCTCCTGCATGCCGGCCGCGCGCTCTGCGAGACATTGCCGAACGGACAGCAGCGACCGACCGGATGGACCGTCGTGCACCTGGTGCTCGATTACAGCAATCTGAGCTTCGTCTCGGCGCAGAGTCCCTATGTGGCGCTGCTGCGCGCGGGTCGGACGTCGGCTCGGCCGACGTCGGTGTTTCCGGTCACGCTCTCGGTGTATGGCTGGAGCGGCAAGGCGCTCTACTCATCCGCCGGCCGCTCGTGGGGATTGGACGAAGCCGTCTTCACGCGCGCCAGCCAGGACCGCGAGCCGTTCTGGGCAACGCTCGATCGTGACGGCCGCAAGGCCGATGCGTACGTGCTGAACGACCGCGGCGCCATCTATGTGCTCAGTTCGTGGACGGTGACCGGGCTCGATCACCTGATCGTCGGAGCGGAACTCGTGTCGCTGGCGTTTCTGCTCTTCGTGATCGCGGTGATCGCGGCAATCGTCTTCGGTGCCGTCGCTGGACGCACGCCCACCTCGGGCCGGATGCTGTTCCGCGAAGTCCGCGCCAGCTTCTACCGCAAGTTGTTCCTGGCGTTCGTCGCCGCGGCGATTGTTCCTGTCGTGGCGCTGGCGCTGTTCGCGCGCGCGTATTTCGCGTCGCTGCTGTTTGCCGACATCGAAATGGAGGCGATGCGCACGGCCACCACGGCCAGCCGTGTGGTGCAGGACTTCGGCAACATGCAGTCGCGCGGCGAGGCCACGCTGCTGGCGGATGACCTCGTCGTCTGGCTCAGTCGCATCATCGCCCAGGACGTCAACATCTTCAGCGGGCCGCGGTTGTTCGCCTCGAGCGAACGCAACCTGTTCGCGTCGCGGCTGCTGTCCAGCCGCACGCCGGCGGATCTGTATCGCGCCATCCTGCTCGATGGCCGGCCATCGTTCGTCGGCCGCGCCTCGGCGGGACCCGTCGCCTATCTGGTCGCGGCGGCGCCGGTGCGGCTCGATCTACGCGAGGCGATCCTCATGGTGCCGCTCACATCGCGTCAGCAGGAGGTGGAGACGCAGATCGAGGAACTCGATCGCCGCGTGCTGCTGGCGGCGCTGCTGTTCGTGATGCTCGGCGCCAGCATCGGCTACTCGATGGCCGAACGCATTGCCGACCCGGTGAACCGTTTGATGCGCGCGACACGGCGAATCGCGCGCGGCGACCTCGACGCGCGCGTGCTGGCCACCTCCGCCGACGAACTGCGGCGTCTCGTGGAAGCGTTCAACGGCATGGCCGAGGATCTGCGTCGGCAGCGCGCCGAACTCGCGCGCACCAATCGGCTGGCGGCCTGGGCCGACATGGCGCGGCAGGTGGCGCACGACATCAAGAACCCGCTGACGCCGATTCAGTTGAACGCCGAACACCTGCAGCGCGTGCACGCGGATCGCGGGCGGCCGCTCGGCACGCTGGTCGACGACTGCGTGGCCAGCATCCTGGGCCAGGTGCGCCTGCTGCGGCAGATCTCGTCGGAGTTCTCCAGCTTTGCGATCACGCCGGAAGCGCATCCCGCCGCGTTGTCGTTACGCGATCTGGTGCAGCAGTTGATCGATCCCTATCGTGCCGGACTCGAAGGGCGGCTCACGTTCGCGGTCGATGTGCCAGACACGCTCCCACTCGTCTGGGTCGATCGTCTGCTGCTTGGCCGCGCCCTGACCAACATCGTCGAGAACGCGTTGCACGCGATGGGATCGAGCGGTGAACTCCGATTCACGGCGGCCGTTGCGGCCGGCGGATCGCGCGTGAGCCTCGAGGTGACCGACACCGGCGTCGGCATGACTCCCGAACAGGTGCAGCGGATCTTCGAGCCGTACTTTTCGACGAAGACGACAGGAACCGGGCTGGGCCTGACCATCGCCAAGCGCAACATCGAGGCGTTGAACGGCACCATCGACGTGACGTCGGCGCCCGGGCGCGGAACGACGGTGACGCTCGCGTTGCCGACGGACGCTTGAAGAGCTTGGAGGGCTTGAACGGCTTGGAGGGCTTGAAGTACTGGATGCCCTTACCGCGCGTGAGCGCGGTCCTGACGTCCTACCGCCGCGAAGCGGCGGTCCCTTCACATCGACGATGGGCCGGGAGATGAGGGTTCCGGCGCCGGACGGCCGCGCAGACGCACCCACGCCATCTCCGCGAAGGCCGACAGCAGATACGTGTACGCCAGGAGCAGCAGCACTTCGTGCGGGCGCGCGGCGATGGCGGCAAACACCACCGCCATGGCGATGAGGCCGCGGTAGCTGCGCTTGGTGCCCAGGTCCACCGACTTGAAGCTGCGGAAGCGGATGGTGCTCACCATCAGCATCGCCGGCACGAGGACGACGGCCATCGCAATCAGCGCCTGGCCGTACGACTGCACGGCGTCTGGAAAGAAGAACACCGTCGACGCCGGCACGGCCGCCGCTGACGGGCTCGGCATGCCGACGAAATAGCGCTTGTCGGTGTGCGTCTGGATGTTGAAGCGCGCCAGCCGCAGCGCCGCCGCGGTGACGAACAGGAAGCCGGCGGCCCAGCCGACGCGGCCGAGCGGCGTGAGTCCCCACTGAAACGCGAGCACGGCCGGCGCCATGCCGAACGAGATGAGATCGGCCAGTGAATCGAGTTGCACGCCGAACTCACTTGCCGTGCCGGTCATGCGCGCAATCCGGCCATCGAGCATGTCGAGGACGACGGCAAAGCCGATGAACGGTGCCGCGGTCGTCAGGTCGCCGCGCATCGCGTGGACGACGCAGGCCCAGCCGCAGAAGAGGTTGGCGAGCGTGAACAGGCTGGGCAGCAGCGACACGCCGCGGCGCAGCCCTTTGCGCTCGGGCACGCGCGCCGGCACCTGGCGCAGACGGCTGTGGGGCTGGGGACTCTGCTTCACGGTGCGCGGTCCTTTCAGGACATCGATGCCAGAACGCTCTCGCCGGCGACGACGCGGTCGCCCGGCTTGACGCGGATCTCCGCATCGGGCGGCACGAACAGGTCGATGCGCGATCCGAACTTCATCACGCCGAAGCGCTGACCGCGCGTCACGACGTCGCCGGGCTTCAACCGGCAGACGATGCGCCGCGCCAGGATGCCGACGATCTGCCGGCAGATGACGCGGCGTGAGCCGCGCTCGAACCACACTTCGGTCCACTCGTTGAGGTGTCCGGCTTCCACCTTGTAGGCGGGCAGGAACGACCCCGGATGGTATTCGACATGCGTCACCGCGCCTTCAATCGGTGTGCGGTTGACGTGAACGTCCATCGGCGACAGGAAGATGCTGATCTGCCGCCACTCGCCGGCCGGCGCGCCGGGGCCCGGCATGCCGCCGGCAATCATCACGCGGCCATCGGCGGGCGACACCACCAGTCCGGGATCGACGGGCGTGGTGCGGTTCGGATCGCGAAAGAAGAAAACGAAGAACGCCGCCAGGATCAGGAACGGCACGGACCATGTCCGTCCGCCGCTCCACGCGGCCAGCGCCGCCAAAGCGAGCGCAATCAGGATGAAGGGAATTCCAGCACGATCAATCGGCATCGGCTTTCGATCATAGCGGCAAACTCGAAAGGCCGACGCGCGGACGTGGAAAGGGCCACCCCGAGACGAGGTGGCCCTGGAATGGACTGGACGAACCGATCAGGCCGTAACGGGCTGCTGCGCGCCTCCGAGGTGGTGACGCACAATCGCCTCCATCTGATCCTTCAGTTGGAGTTTTTGTTTTTTGAGTGTGATTTCTTCGAACTGCTCGGCGTCGGAAAGGTAGTGCTTCGACTCGAGTGCAATCAACCGTTCATCGAGAGAGTGATGCTGGGAGGCCAACTGGCGATACTCGTCGTTGGTCTCGAGGAGCAGGTGCTTCAGATCCTGTGCCTCAGCCATCGGGCTTGCCTCCTTTCGGGGTCGGCCATTACCGCAGCCATTCCCCTAATCGCGGACTCTACCACCCTGTGCGCGGGGATTCAACTGGGTGGCCAGCACAATCGCATCCTCAACCGGTTGTGAGTAGTAACTGGCCCGCACGCCCACCGGCCGGAAGCCGACGATCTCGTACAACCGGCGGGCCGCGTCGTTCGATCGCCGCACCTCGAGGCTCGCGTGGCGGATGCCCAGATCGCAGGCGGCGTCGAGCGTCGCCTCCAACAGGCGCCGGCCCCACCCGTGACGGCGCAGGTCGGGCGCGATCGCCAGGTTGTTGATGTGCATTTCGTCGAGGACGCGCCAGAACGCCACGAAGCCGGCCACCGGGCGATTCGCCAGGCGCAGCACGAAGATCCGGCAGACCTCGGGACGCGCCAGTTCCGCTTCGTACCAGGCGCGGGTCGTCGGGTTGTTGAAGGTGGCGTCTTCGATGGCGATCACGCCGTCGAGATCGGCCGGCCCGGCCAGCGGCGTCACCTGCCACGTCAATGGCTCGACGTCAGCCACGGGCGATCTCGACGTCTGGGCGACGAACGTAAAGGGGCTGCAAAGCATGTGGCGTGTGCGGAGCCCCCGTGTCGTACGCGCGCCGTCCGAGCCTCGCGATCACGGGCGCCAGGAGCGCGGGCGCGGCAACCTCCGCGACAGGAGTCATTTGCGACGCGTAACGCACGCCTCCGTCGCCGGCCAGGACGATGCGTGTGTCGGGATACAGCGAGGTCCACTGGGCCCAGAGCGCGACGGGCGCGTCGGCTTCGGCGTCGGTGATCGCCGTGACGCGAGGCTGGCCGTCGCTTCCCGCGGCAACGCGATACAACTGCGCGAACACTTCGCCGCGCGCGGCGTCGATCCAGGCGCCGACGAGTGTCCCCTCCGGCAACGATGCCGCCGCCGATGTGGCCAGGACGTCCAAGGCTGATACCCCGACGACCGGCAGCCCGCGCGTCAGCGCAATGCCCTGCATGGCGGCCAGGCCGATGCGCAGGCCGGTAAAGGCGCCCGGACCGCTCGCCACCGCGAGCAGGTCCACCGCCTCCAGCGTGAGCCCGGCATCTCCGAGCACGGCGGCCAGTTCCGCCGGCAACCGCTCGCCGTGCGTGCGCGACGCATCCCCCTCGCCCACCGCCAGCACCACATCGTCGTTCAGCACGGCGGCGCTGCCGCCTCGCGTGGTGGTGTCGAGCGCCAGGATGATCACGACTGCGATCGTATACTCGTCGTCTCGGTTTCGCCCGGATATCGCCCGTGTCCCAATCCACTACCCAGACCCTTCCGTCCGGCGCGCCGCTCACGCCGGCCATGCGGCAGTACTTCGAGGCGAAGCGCCAGTATCGCCACGCCATCGTGTTCTTCCGCATGGGCGACTTCTACGAGATGTTCTACGAAGACGCGCTGGTGGCGGCGCGGGCGCTGGACCTGACGCTGACCTCGCGCTCCAAGGACAGTTCGGGCACGGCGGTACCGATGTGCGGCGTGCCGTATCACGCCGGCGACGGTTACATCGCGCGCCTGGTGAAGAAGGGCTACCGCGTCGCCATCTGCGAGCAGGTCGAAGATCCGAAGAAGGCCAAGGGCGTGGTGAAGCGCGAGGTGGTGCGCGTGGTGTCGCCCGGCACGCTTGCCGACACGACGTATCTCGACGCGCGTGAACCGTCGTTCCTTATGGCGATTGCGCCGCTGGCCGCCACCGCGTCGCGACCGGCCGAGTACGGCGTGGCCCTGCTGGATCTGTCCACCGGTGAGTTCGACGTCGCCGAGTATGCCGGCGCCGACGGCCTGCAGGCATTGCAGGACGAGATCGCCGTGCTCCGTCCGCGTGAACTGCTCGTGGCTACCGGCTACGACGTGCGCGCCGCCGTGCCCGAAGTGGCGCGCCTCGAACTTCCGGTCACCGAGGTCGAGGGCTGGCACTTCGATCTCGACAGCGCGCGGCAGACGCTGATCGAACAACTGCGTGTCAGCAGTCTCGATGGCTTCGGGCTGGAACGGCGTCACACCGCCGTGGCCGCCGCCGGCGCGCTGGTGCGCTACCTGCGCGATACGCAGAAGGCCGAACTCGCCCACGTCCGCAGCATTCGCCTGAAGCACACCGCTGACACGCTGCTGATCGATCCGACAACGCTGAAGCATCTCGAGGTGGTGGAGTCGATGGATGGCGGGCGGCAGGGATCGCTGCTGCACGAAATCGATCGCACGGTGACGCCGATGGGCGGGCGCCTGCTGCGCGCCTGGCTGCTCCGGCCGCTCGTCGTGCTCGAACGCATTCGCGATCGCCTGGATGCCGTCGAGGAACTCGCCATCCGCTCCACCGATCGCGCCAAAGTGCGCGAGGCGTTCAAGTCGGTGCAGGACGTCGAGCGTCTGATCTCCCGGATCGCCTTGTCCACCGCCGGGCCGCGGGATCTCGCGGCGCTCCGCGCCTCGCTGGCTGCCGTGCCGCGTATCGCGATGCTGCTGGATCAGGCCGACGCGCCGCTCGTCCGCAGTCTGCGCGGCGAACTGGACGATCTCGCGGATGTGCGCGGCTGGATCGACACGACGATTGCCGACGAACCGCCGGCGCTGGCGCGCGATGGCGGCTACGTGCGCGACGGCGTCGACGCCGAACTCGACGACCTGCGCCGCATCAGCCGATCGGGCAAGCAGGTGATCGCCGAGATGGAGGAACAGGAGCGGACGCGCACCGGCATCGCGTCGCTCAAGGTTCGCTTCAACCGCGTCTTCGGCTACTACATCGAGGTATCGAAGTCGAACCTGCACGCCGTGCCGTCCGACTATCAACGCAAACAGACCATTGCCGGCGGCGAACGCTTCATCACGCCGGCGCTGAAGGAGTACGAGGAGAAGGTGCTCGGCGCCGACGAGCGCATCCTCGAGCGCGAACTGGCGATGTTCGAAGCGCTCCGCGTGCGCGTGGCGGCCGAAGCGCCGCGCGTGCTGGATACGGCGCGGGCCATTGCCGCGCTCGACGTGCTGGCGGCGTTTGCCGAAACGGCGAGTGTTGCCAATTACGCCAAGCCGCATGTGAGCGACGGCGACGAGCTGATCGCCACCGACGTCCGCCATCCGGTCGTCGAGCGGCTGGCCGGCGGCGCCTTCGTCGCCAACGACATCAAGCTCGATACGACGACCAATCAACTCGTCATCATCACCGGCCCCAACATGGGCGGCAAGTCCACTTACCTGCGGCAGGTGGCGCTGCTCTGCCTGCTGGCGCAAACGGGATCGTTCGTGCCGGCGCGCGAAGCCAAGGTCGGCATCGTCGATCGTCTGTTCGCACGCGTCGGCGCTTCCGACAACATCGCGCGCGGGCAGTCGACGTTCATGGTCGAGATGCAGGAGACGGCGCAGATCCTCAACGGCGCGACGACGCGCAGCCTGGTAGTGCTGGACGAGATCGGCCGCGGCACCGCGACGTTCGATGGATTGTCGTTGGCGTGGTCGGTCGCCGAGTTCCTGGCGAAGCACGGACCGGCGCGGCCGAAGACGCTGTTCGCCACGCACTATCACGAGCTGACGGATCTCGCCGACGCCATCCCCGGTGTCGTCAACGCGCACGTCGCCGCGCGGGAATGGAAGGACGACATCGTCTTCCTGCACAAGATCCTGCCGGGGCGTTCGGATCGCAGCTACGGGATTCAGGTGGCACGCCTCGCCGGGCTGCCGGCGACGGTGATCAACCGCGCTCGCGACATCCTGCACGCGCTCGAGCAGGACGAACTGAGCCGCGGCGGCCGCCCGGCGATCAATGGGCAGCGTCCCGTCCCGCAACAGCAGCTTGGCTTGTTCCAGGCCAGCTCCCCCGTTGAAGAACGGCTGCGCGACCGCCTCCGCGAAGTGGACGTCAACCGCACGACGCCGCTCGACGCGCTGCAGTTGTTGCAGGAGTTGAAGAAGAAAGCGGAATGAACGGGGGTGCGCCACGGGGGTGCGGCACGGAGGTGCTTCACGGAGGTGCTCCACGGGGGTGCTCCACGGGGGTGCTCCACGGAGGTGCTGCACGGAGGTGCGGCACGAAGGTGCGGCACGGAGGTGCGGCGCTGACGTTGTTGCTGTTGGCCGTGACGTTGAGCGCGTGCGCGCGGCCGGCGGCGGTGGACGGCATCATCACGCTCGCCGTGCCGAGTTCGCCGAACAGCTTCGACCCGCGCGTGGCGACGGACGAGATCTCGCAGAAGGTGGCGCAGCTCGTCTACGACAACCTGCTGACGCTCGACGATCGGCTCAACGTCGTCCCTGGCCTGGCCGAGTCGTGGGAGCAGACCGATCCGCTCACCTACATCGTCCGGCTGCGTCCAAATGTGCGCTTTCACGACGGGCACACGTTGTCGGCGGACGATGTGGTCTACACGTTTGGGAGCCTCATCGATCCCGCGTTCGTGTCACCGCGGAAGGGCGCGTATCGCCTGCTCGACACGGTGACTGCCGTCGATCCGCTGACGGTACGTTTCACGCTCAAGGAACCGTTCGGCTCCTTCCCCATCAATCTCGTCATGCCGGTGGTGCCGGCGGGCGCGGGCGCGGATCTGAAGTCGCATCCGATCGGCACGGGGCCGTATCGGCTCGCGTCGTACGCCGTCGACGATCGAATCGAGCTGCGGCCCTTCGCCGATTACTTCGGCGGCGCGCCGGCCAACGACGGCATCACGCTTCGCGTCATTCCGGATGACGTGATGCGCGGCCTCGAGCTGCGGCAGGGCGCGGTCGATCTGATCGTCAACGATCTGCCGCCCGACGTCATCGCGCAGATGCGCGAAGACGACGAAGTGGACGTCGTCGAGGCGCCGGGCACCGACTACGCCTATATCGGGTTCAACATGAAGGATCCGCTGCTCGCCGATCGCCGCATCCGTCACGCCATCGGCTACGCCGTCGACCGCCGGGCCATCGTCGATCACCTGCGCCGCGGACTGGCCGAGCCGGCGATGGGCATCCTGCCGCCGGTGTCGTGGGCGTTTGCGCCGGACGCGTTTCAGTTCACGCTCGATCGCGACCGCGCCATGCGTCTGCTGGACGAAGCCGGCTATCCCGATCCCGATGGCGATGGTCCGCTGCCGCGGCTGCACCTGACGCTGAAGGTGTCGACCAACGAGTTCATCCGCCTGCAGGCGGCGGTGTTGCAGGAGGACCTGAAGCGCGTCGGCATCGCGCTCGAGGTGCGTTCCTACGAGTTCGCGACGCTCTACGCCGACGTGCTGAAGGGCAATTTCCAGTTGTTCACGCTGCAGTGGGTCGGCGTGTCGGACCCGGACATGCTGCGCCGCGTCTTCCACTCGGCGCAGGCGCCGCCGGTGGGCTTCAATCGCGGACGGTATGCGAACGCCGACGTCGATCGCCTGATCGATCAGGCCACGGTGGAAACCAATCCCGAGACGCGCGGTCAGCTCTATCAGCAGGCGCAGCGCCTGATCGCCGAGGACGCGCCGTACATCAGCCTCTGGTACAAGCGCAACGTCGCCGTCTTCCGCAAAGGCGTCACCGGCGTGCGCCTCTCGCCGTCAGCGGACTTCAGTTTTCTGCGGGATGTGTCGGAAGGGACAGGAAACCACGAAGGCACGAAGGGCGAACACTGACCACGAAGGACGCGAAGATCTCAAAGGTCTCCCTTGCCTTTGTGTCCTTCGCGCTCTTCGTGATCAACGAAGAGAACTTCGTGCCTTCGCGGTCTCTTTCCCTCAGCTCGCCAGGCGCGCGATTTCGGCCTTGGCCTCGGTCGCGAACGGCGACTCGGCGTGCTGTTCCACAATCTGCGACAGCGTGCGTTTGGCGTCGTCGGTGCGGCCGGCGAGCTTGTAGGCGCGCGCCAGTTCCATCAGCATTGCTTCGGTCGGCAGGGCGCCGTCCTTCTGCTCCGCCAGTTCCTTGAGCGTCGCGATCGCCGGCTCGAACTGGCCGGCGAGCACCTGCACCGAGCTCTTGCCCAGCCGCGCCGCGCGCGCGATCAGCTTGTCGCTGCTGCCGACGAGCCTGTCGTACTGCTGAATCGCTTCGTCGCGCCGGCCCAGTCGCGCCAGCGTCTCGGCCACGTGCAGGCGCGCCGTCAGTCCCTGCTGCGTCGACGGATACGCATCCGCCGCCGCCGTGAACTTCGGCAGCGCCGCTTCGAGCTTGGCCTGCAGCGTCGGATACGTCCCCGGCAACTGCCCGCCCGGGCTCGACGCGTCGTTCGTGGTGCCGGCCGGCGGCGCCGGCGGCTGCACGGGACTTTCCTCGATGACCATCGCTTCGGCCAGCAGCGCCCCGGCCTTGTCGTTGACGCTGCGCGTCCACGCCGAGTAGCCCATCAGCCCGCCGCCGATGATCACGATCGCCGCGACGCCGGCGATCACGGTGTTGCGGTGCTGCTCGATCCACGACGTCGTATCGCCCACGATGTGAGCGAGTTCGTTGTCCTTCAGGTGATGCCGTTCTGAACTCTTCATATGGTCTGCTCGTCGTTCTCGGAATATCGCGCGGCTCGAGTGGTGCGCCCGGGCAGAATTGAACTGCCGACCCCCCGCTTAGGAGGCGGGTGCTCTATCCCCTGAGCTACGGGCGCGCGCC
>JADZCY010000094.1 GCA_020851325.1 Acidobacteriota bacterium
CCTATCGCAAGCGGGAGGCCGAGCAGGCGCAGAAGCGGAAGCAGGAGCAGAAGCCGAAGCGGTGATCACGCCGTCGCCCTCGGCGACGGAGGTCCAGATTTACGCGGTTTTACATGAGCGGCGACACTCGGCACGCCGAGCGTTTCACCTATGCACTGCTCGAGTCGGGCAGCCGTGCCGGGCGTCCGGCCGTACGCATGCGGTTCAACGAACGTCTGCCAGGCGCGATCGTGCAGTCCAACTCCCGCGAAGCGGTCCGGACGGAAGTGGATGCGTGGATAGATCTGGAGCGCGGCGCCGTGCTCGACGCCACCGTGGACACGTTCGAAGGAGATAGCACGCAGGTCGTCGTCCGCGTGCGCGTCCGGTTTTCACGTTCCGCCGCTGTCGATCTGCTCGTGCCGCAGCGAATGGACGAGGCCTTTCAACCCGAAGGCCGAGGCTCCGCGACCTACTCCAACTACCGACGCTTCAGCACAGCCGGCCGGATCGTGCCAAAGGGAATGGACAGACACTGAAGATCGCGAATCTGGTGATCTCTTGAGCTTGTGATCTGGTGATCAATCTCATGAGCTCGAGATTGACAGATCTATCTGATGGATCTCATCTGCTCATCTGCGGCTTGTTCCGCTCCATCTGTGTTGTCTGTGCAATCTGTGGCCTGTGTTGTCTGTGTAATCTGTGGCCTGTGCTGTCTGTGCAATCCGTGGCGCCTATCCCTGCACCTGCGGCGCGTCTGTGGCGGTCTGCGGCACCTGCGGCAGGTGCGGTTCCTGGCGGTAGTCCTTCTCCACTTGTCCGTCGCGGATGGAGATCACGCGGTGCGCGTAGGCGGCGATGTCCGCTTCGTGCGTGACGACGATGATGGTGTTGCCGGCGGCGTGCAGGCGGGCGAAGAGCGCCATGATCTCGATGCCCGTCTTGGAATCGAGGTTACCTGTCGGCTCGTCGGCCAGCAGGATCGACGGGTTGTTGACCAGCGCGCGGGCGATGGCCACGCGTTGCCGCTGGCCGCCTGACAGTTCGTTCGGCCGGTGGCTCATGCGATGCGTCAGCTCCACCTTGTCGAGCGCGCCCTTGGCGCGATCGAGGCGATCGCGCTTGGTGATGCCGGCGTAAACGAGCGGGAGTTCGACGTTGTGGAGCGCCGTGGCGCGCGGCAGCAGGTTGAAGGTCTGGAAGACGAACCCGATCTCCTCGTTGCGGATGCGCGCCAGCTCGTTGTCGTTCATCTGGCTCACCTCCTTGCCGTTCAGGAGGTAGGTGCCCTTCGACGGCGTGTCGAGACAGCCGATGAGATTCATCAGCGTCGACTTGCCCGAGCCCGAGGGGCCCATGATCGCGACGTATTCGCCGCGATCGATGGCAATCGACACGCCCTTGAGCGCGTGGATCTCCTCGTCGCCCATCACGTAGGTCTTCCAGAGGTCGCGCGTCTCGATCAGCGGCATGGGATCAGTCTACATGGACGTGCGTGGACGCATGGCGGTTCCGGCCGACGGGGCCGACGGGACTGAAGTCCCGTCGCTCCACTACGGCGGCGTCAGGTTTCGTCCTCGTACTGCGCCTTCAGCCGCGCCACGACCGAGGGGTCGGCCAGCGTCGTCGTGTCGCCGAGCGTCTTGCCGTCGGCGATGTCGCGCAGCAGCCGCCGCATGATCTTGCCGGAGCGCGTCTTCGGCAGGTCAGCGGCGAAGATGATGTCGTCCGGCCGCGCGATGGCGCCAATCTTGTGCGCGACGTGGCCCTTCAGTTCGTCGGCCAGCGATTCCGAATGCCCGACGCCTTCCTTCACGGTCACGAACGCGCACAGGGCGTGGCCCTTGATCTGGTGGACGCGACCAACCACCGCCGCTTCGGCGACGTTCGGATGATCGACCAGCGCGCTCTCCACTTCCATCGTCCCGATGCGGTGGCCCGCCACGTTCAGCACATCGTCGACGCGGCCAAGGAGCCAGTAGTAACCGTCCTCGTCGATCTTGGCGCCGTCGCCGGTGAAGTAGATGCCGTTCGACCAGCGGCTCCAGTACTGCTGCACGTAGCGTTCGGGATCGCCGTAAATGCCGCGGAGCATCGACGGCCAGGGTCGCGTCAGCGCCAGCAGGCCGCCACCCACCGGCACGTCCTCGCCGCGCTGCGTCAACACCTTCACACTGATGCCGGGGAATGGCTGCGTCGCCGAACCAGGTTTCGTGCTGGTGACGCCCGGCAATGGCGAGATGAGAATCGAGCCGGTTTCCGTCTGCCACCACGTGTCGACCACCGGGCAGCGCTCGTGGCCGATGTGCTGGTGATACCAGATCCAGGCCTCGGGATTGATCGGCTCGCCGACCGATCCGAGCAGACGCAGCGAGGAGAGGTTGCGGCCGGCCGGCCAGTCCGTGCCCCAGCGCATGAAGGCGCGAATCGCCGTCGGCGCCGTGTAGAAGATGGTGACGCCGTAACGCTCGATGATCTCCCAGAAGCGATCCTTGCGCGGCCAGTCGGGCGCGCCTTCGTACATCACGACGGTGGCGCCATTGGCGAGCGGACCGTAGACGACGTAGCTGTGGCCGGTGACCCAGCCGATATCCGCCGTGCACCAATACACGTCGTCGTCTTTGAGATCGAACACCCACTTCGTCGTCGCGTAGACGCCCAGCAGATACCCCGCGGTGGTGTGCACGATGCCTTTCGGCTTCCCCGTCGTGCCGGACGTGTAGAGGATGTAGAGCATGTCCTCGGCGTCCATCTCCTCGGGCGGGCAGTCGGCGCTCGCGTCGTCCATCAGCCGGTGATACCAGCGGTCGCGCCCTTCGGTGACGTGCACCGGGATGTCGCCGTGCCCTCGCTTCACGATCACCACGTGCTCGATGCTCGGCGTCTCCTTCAGCGCCTCGTCGGCCATCTGCTTCAGCGGGATGATGGAGCCGCGGCGATAGCCGCCGTCGGCGGTGACGAGCACGCGCGCCTGCGCGTCGTTGATGCGGTCGCGCAGCGACTCCGCGGAGAAGCCGCCGAACACCACGGAGTGCACGGCACCGATGCGCGCGCACGCCAGCATCGCGATCGCGAGTTCCGGGATGAGCGGCAGGTAGAGCGCGACGCGATCGCCTTTGGTGACGCCGAGCCCCTTCAACACGTTGGCGAACTGACAGACCTGACGATGGAGGTCGAAGTACGTGAGCGTCCGCCGATCGCCGGGTTCACCTTCCCAGATGAATGCTGCCTTGTTGCGCCGCCACGTGCGCACGTGGCGATCGAGACAGTTGACGGCGACGTTCAGCTTGCCGCCGACGAACCACTGCGCGTGCGGCGGCTGCCAGTCGAGCACCTTCGACCACGGCTGCATCCACTCGAGTTCGCGGGCGAAGTTGGCCCAGAACCCCTCGGGGTCGGCGGCCGCGGCCGCGTATACACCCGGATCGCTGACGTGCGCGTGCTTGACGAACTCCGCTGACGGGTCGAAGCGGCGATCTTCCTGGAGAAGGGCGGACAGCTCGGACATGGCGCCATTGTAGCGGCGCCCGCAGGTCAGGCGAGAACGGTGCCGCGCGGCGGTTCGGGCCGGCGGACGCGACGGGTGCGGAGGCTGGCCATTTCCAGCGAGATCGCCGCGGCCTCGAGCAGCGGCGGGTCGATGCGCCGCATGCCGCGAATGGCCGCTTCCTGGAAGGCGCGCTCGCACAGGAGGTTGATCAGCCGCGGCAGACCATTTGACAGCGTGAACAGCACGTCGAGTGTCCGCGCCGGGATAGGCACCGGATGCCCACCGGCAACCCGCAGGCGATACTGCACGTACAACTCGCACTCGTCGCGGTCGAGCGGCGTCAGGCGGGCCCAGTGCGTCACCTGTTCTTCGAGGGCGCGCGGCAGGCTCGGCGCGCCGATGGTCGGCGGTTGCGCCGACAACAGCACCTGGATCGGGGCGTCACCGCTGGTGTCGAGCGCCACCAGGCTGAGAATCGCGTGCACCGTTGCCGGCGGCATCAGGTGCGCCTCGTCGAGGACCACGAGCATGCGCTGACCGGCACGTTCACGCACGGTCCGCTCCATCCACAACGCGAGCTCGTCAAGACCCGCCGTGGCCACGCGCTGGCGGTCCGCCGCCCCAGCCGGCACGGCCCGGAAGTCGAACAGCAGCCGGCGATACAACTCCTCGGGCGTGACCAGGGCGTTGGCGATGAAGGACGTGGCGCCGGAGAGGACCGCGCCTTCGGCGCGGTGAGGGTATCGGGACCGCGGCGGCGCCGTGGTCAGCGCGTCACGCGAGTCGGCGATGTGATGCGGGGTGCGCAGCAGCGTCCGGCAGAGGGTGGACTTGCCGGTCCCGAACTCCCCCGTCAACAGGAGCAGCGGCACCCGCCGCGCCAGGCCGGTGGAAGTACTGGCCAGGGCCCGCGCATGTGACCGGCTTCGATAGTGGTATCGCGCCTCGGGCGTGAGGCTGAAGGGACGCTCGATCAGGCCGAAGAACGACGGGTAGTCGGAGGCCATGCCGCCGGTCTTATCGGACCGGCGGCGGCTGGACTGTAGAGGGGCGGCCGCGCGTCAGTCGTAATACTCGAGACCGAGGTGGGTGATCAGTTCCTCACCCTGCATGTACCGGAGCGTGTTCTTCAGCTTCATCAACTGGATGAACAGGTCGTGCTCCGGATACACCTCTTTGGCGTGCATCGGCGCCTTGAAGTAGAACGACAACCACTCCTGGATGCCGAACATGCCGGCGCGCTTGGCGAGGTCCATGAACAGCGCCGAGTCGAGCACGATGGGCGCGGCGAGGATCGAATCGCGGCACAGGAAGTTGATCTTCAGCTGCATCGGGTAGCCGAGCCAGCCGACGAGATCGATGTTGTCCCAGCCTTCCTTGTTGTCGCCGCGCGGCGGGTAGTAATTGATGCGGACGACGTGCGACAGATCCTTGTAGAGATCGGGATAGAGGTGCGGCTGGAAGATGTAATCGAGCGCCGACTTCTTGCTCTCTTCCTTGGTCTTGAACGACTCCGGATCGTCCAGCACCTCGCCGTCACGGTTACCGAGGATGTTGGTCGAGTACCAGCCGCGCACACCGAGCAGACGCGCCTTGAGGCCGGGCGCGATCACCGTCTTGATCAGCGTCTGCCCGGTCTTCATGTCGTTGCCGGCCACCGGCGCCTTGGTCTGCGCCGCGAGTTCGAGCATCGCCGGCACGTCGGCGGTGAGGTTGGGCGCGGCGTTGGCGAACGGAATGCCTTCCTTCAGCGCCGCATACGCGTACACCATGCTCGACGGAATCGCATCGTCGCTCCGCTCGAGGCCCTGTTCGAGGGCGGCGAGCGACTGGTGCACGGGGCCTTCCTTCATGAAGACTTCCGTGCTGCCGCACCACACCATCACGAGACGCGTGCAGTTGTTGGCGGCCTTGAAGTTGCGGATGTCGGCGATGACCTGCTCGGCGAGGTCCTTCTTGTTCTTGCCTTTCTTGACGTTCGGCCCGCTCAGGCGCTTGACGTAGCGCTGATCGAACACGGCGGCCATCGGCTTGATCGCCTCCATTTCGGGGCGGATCTGGTCGAGCAGGCCGGGTTCGAGCACGCCCGCGGTGCGGGCGGCGGCGTAGGTGTCTTCCTCGAAGATGTCCCAGCCGCCGAAGACGATGTCATCGAGGCTGGCGAGGTCGACGAAGTCCTTGATTTTCGGTGACCGTCCGTCGGAGCGCTTGCCAAGACGGATGGTGCCCATCTGCGTGAGCGACCCGATGGGTTGGGCGAGGCCCTTGCGAACGGCGATGACGCCGGCGATGGTGGTCGTGCTGACGGCGCCGAGGCCGACGAGCAACACACCCAGTTTCCCCTGTGCAGGGGCGATGTTTACTGGCGTTTTCACAATCGCACGATCTTATCATGGGGCCATGTTGCTCCAGTTCGTTCGCTCGCTGCGCCGCCAGCGGCAGATGGATCCGCTCCACGTGACGATGACCGGCGTGCGCATGGGCGAACGCTTCATCCAGGTGGGGTGCGACGATGCGGCGCTGCTGGGGGGACTGGCGGCAAAAGTGGGTTTGAGCGGCAACGTCGCCGTCGCCGTGTTCGACGAGGAGTCCGCCGAGCGCGCGCGCAAGGTCGGCGTCAGCATCGGCGCGCTGGTCGACGTGCGCACGGTGCCGCCCGGCGCGTGGACGTTCGACAGCGGCACCACCGACATGGTGGTGATCGACGACACGCGCGGCACCTTTGCCCGGGCCGCCGCCGCCGACCGGCGCGCGGCACTCGCCGAAGCGCTCCGCGTGCTCCGCACCGGCGGTCGCGTGGAAGTGGTGGAACGCGTCGCCGTGGGCGGCCTGCTGGGCGGCGCCATCACGCGCCCGGAAGGTTACGCAGTCGAACAGGAACTGAGCGCCGCCGGGTTCAAGCCAGTCCGCCTGCTCGCGGAACAGCAGGGTATCCGATTCGTGGAAGGTCTTCGGGGTCTATAGAGCAGATAGAGACCGCGAATCTCTCGATTTCTTGATCTGGTGAGCTGGCGATCAATCTAACGAGGTGGCGATCTGCAGATCTATCTGTGGATCTGATCCTGGTCGTCTGCGCATCTGCGGCAACGGCGGCCTGGAGGACTGGTGGGCTGGTGGGCTGGTGGACTGGTGGGCTGGTGGGCTGGTGGGCCATCTGCGCATCTGCGGCTGTTTTCCATCTGTGCTGTCTGTGCCATCTGTGGCCTGTCTGCGCATCTGCGGCCGTTTTTCCATCTGTGCTGTCTGTGTCATCTGTGGCCTGTGCCATCTGTGGCCCTGTCATCTACAACGGGCAATGGTCTGCGGCAAGCATTTTGCCCTCACGGCCTTCGCCGCCATGCCTGATGTCTACTCCGCCCGGGACATCGCCGCCGCCGCCCGCGTCGCCGAGACGTGGGTGACCCACCTGATCGCCCGCGGCGAGATCCGCTCGATCGGCGCGCAGCTTCCCGCGGCGCCGCCGCCCGCCCCGCATCTGTTCAGGTTCGTCGCGCACGACGAGGCCGTCCGCGCCGTTCGCGCGTTGGCGGCCGGACTTCCCGTGGCGCTCCCGGCCTCGCCCGGGGCCATGGGCCGCGACCTGTTCGGCAGCGCCGCCGCCGAGGCCCGCCCCGCCAGCCTGCCGCTGGCCGTGTCCACGAGCCTGCATGGCGTCATCGCGGCGGGAATCCTCTTCATCAGCACGCTCGGCTTGTCCGCCACCCCGGAATCCGCGCCCGAACCATTGCCCGAACCAACGCCCGTGCGCATGGTTTACTTGGCGCTTCCCGGGCCGGGCGGTGGCGGCGGCGGTGGCGGCCTGAAGATGAAGGCGCCGCCGGCCAAGGCCGAACGTAACGGCGAGTCGGCCGTCAGCAGCCCGATTCCCGCGCGGCGGCTGCCTCCACCCGTTGAAACTCCACCCCCGCCGAAACCTGAACCGCCACCTCCGCCGCTGGACGCGAAAACGCTGCCGCCGGTGATGGCCCCGGTCGTCACGCGGCCGGCCGACAACGCCGACCGCGAAGGCGTGGTGACCGCACCCGAACAGCCGGTGCCCAGCGCCGGCCCAGGCGCGGGCGGCGGCGCCGGGACGGGCCGCGGCACTGGCCTTGGCGAGGGCGATGGATCCGGTATCGGCGACGGATCGGGCGGCGGCACGGGTGGCGGTCCCTATCGGCCCGGCAGCGGCGTCGAACCGCCGCGGCTGCTCCGCGAAGTCCGTGCGGAGTACACCGACGTGGCGCGCCGCTCGAACCTGCAGGGCGAAGTCGTCATGGAGATCGTCATCCGGCGCGACGGCACGGTGGGCGACATCCGCATCATGAAAGGGCTCGGCCTGGGCCTGAACGATCAGGCCATCGCGGCCGTGCGCCAGTGGCGCTTTGCCCCCGGCCGCCTCAAGGGCAGCCCCGTGGACGTCGTCGTCGAAGTCGCGGTGGAGTTCCGGTTGCGGTGAGCGAGGAGACCAAGTGATGGAGCCTGTCCTGCTGACGGTCACGCTGGTGTCGTTGATCGCGGCCGCCGCCGCGCTCGGGGCGGCGTGGCGCGCGAACCGGACCGAGAAGGAGCGCGCGGCCGCGCGTGTGGCCGCGCTGACAACCGCGGCCGGCATCACCGACGTGACACCGCTCGTCGAGCCGTCGCCCATGCCGGTGACGCCGCCGTCACAGCCGTGGCACCCACCAACCGTGGGCGCGAGCCGCACCCGCGTGGCCGACGGACTCGATGCGTTCAGCGCCGAAGCACCCGCGCGGACGGAAGAAGTGGCCGTAACTTCCGGCTTCCTCAGCGGCGAGCCCACTGCGGTGGCCGGCGCCGGAGGCCAGCGCTGGCTGGCGATCGCCGCAGCTGTCGTGGGTCTGCTGATTGGCGGCGCGGCACTCACCCGCGTGATCGCCCCCTCCAGCGACACCGCAAGTGCCCGCACGGCCGCGCCGTTGGAACTGCTCTCCCTGCATCACGAACGGAACGGCGCGAACCTGTCGGTAACCGGGCTCGTCCGCAACCCGTCGACAGCACCAGCGCTCGAGCACGTCTCGGCGGTCATCCTGTTGCTGGACGCCGCTGGCAGCCTGGTGTCCACCGCGACCGCGCCGCTCGACTATCTGAAGCTGGCGGGCGGCGACGAATCGCCGTTCGTGGTGACCGTCGCGGCGCCGGCGAGCGTCGCCCGCTATCGCGTGCGGTTCCGGGTGGACGACACGCCGCTGCCGCATCTGGACCGTCGTGAATCCGCGCCGGTGGCCGCTGCCGCCGTTACGCAGTAGGTCGAGGAAAGGAAGCACCACCATGCGCATGTTCACTCGGCGCCCCGTCCTGCTGGCCGGCCTCATCGCCGTCGCCGGCTTCGCCGCGACCATGCCCGTCGCCGGGCAGGAAGGCTTCCGCTTCCGCAGCGGCGTGGACCTGATCAACGTCACCGCCACCGTCACCGATCGCACCGGACGGTTTCTCGCCGGCCTCACCAAGGACGACTTCGTCGTCTACGAGGACGACCAGCCGGTGGAGATCACGCACTTCTCCGCCGAATCGGCGCCGGTGAGTCTGGGCATCGTGCTCGACACCAGCGGCAGCATGCAGGGCGACAAGTGGAACTCGGCGCGCGACGCCATCGATCGCTTCCTCGCGCAGCTGGCCGGCGAAGACGACGATTTCTTCCTCTATTCATTCAGCGGCGGTGTGAAGCTCCTGCAGGACTGGACCAACGATCGCCAGGCGATCAGCTGGAGCCTGGGCCGCGTGCGGCCCAACGGCGGCACGGCGATGTACGACGCCGTCGCCGAAGCGGTGCCGATGGCGCACGGCGGCCGCAATCGCAAGAAGGCCGTCGTCATCATCTCGGACGGCAACGATACGAGCAGTCAGGCGACGGTGCGCGAGATCAAACAGATGGTGCGTGAGACCGAGGTGCTCGTTTACGCCGTCGGCATCGACGGGCAGGGCGACACGACGGTCATGATGCCGCGTCCTCAACCGCCCATCGGTGGCGGTCCGCGTCTGCCGATGCCGTTCCCCGGCACGGGCCG
>JADZCY010000095.1 GCA_020851325.1 Acidobacteriota bacterium
CCCAGAACCGAGCAGGTGGTGAGGTTGTGAGCTGGTGATCTGGCGATCAATCTTGTGAAGTAGCGACCTGGCGACCTATCTGCCAATCTGCCGCGCGAAGCCCAGAAGCCATCTGCGCATCTGCGGCATCTGCGGCTGTTCTTATCTGTGTAATCTGTGCCATCTGTGGCCTGTGCCATCTGCGGCCTGTTTTGATCTGTGTCATCTGTGTCATCTGTGGCCTGTGCCATCTGCGGCCTGTGTCATCCGTGGCCCGTGGCCTGTGGCTTGTGGCCCGGCAACACGATCTCGAACGTCGTCCCCGCATCGGCGGCACTTTGCACCGACACGTGACCGCCGTGGCGTTCGACGATCGCCTTGACGATCGAGAGCCCGAGGCCGGAGCCGGTTTCCGTGCGGGACGGGTCCGCCTTGTAGAACCGATCGAACACGTGCGGCAGGTGTTCGGCGGCGATGCCGATGCCGGTGTCGTGCACGCGGAGTGTGGTGTGTTCCGCCGTCTGCTCGGCCTCGAGGCGGATGCGCCCACCCGTCGGCGTGTGGCGCAGCGCGTTTGACGCCAGGTTCTGCAGCGCCTGCTCCAACCGGTGCGGATCGGCGACGATCGTCATCGCTTCGTCCGGCAGGCGGACGTCGATGGCGACGCCCTTCGATGCGGCGGCCTGGCCGTGGCGCGCCACGACGCGGTCGAAGAGTTCCGCCACGCCCACGGTGACGGTCTGCAGCGACACGCCGGCCGCTTCGTAGCGCGACAGGTCCAGCAGGTCGCCGACCAGCCGCTCGATTCGTTCGCCTTCTTCCTGAATCACCTGCACCGCGCGCTGGCCGTCCGGCGAGGCGGGGCCGAACGTCGGCAGCGCGAGGGTTTCCGCATAGCCGCGGATCGCCGTGAGCGGCGTCATCAGTTCGTGCGAGACATCCGCCAGCAACTGCCGGCGCGCCCGGTCCGCTTCGGCCAGTTGACGATGACGCGCCGTCAGGTCGTCGGCCATGCGGTTGAAGGCGTGCGCGACCGCGGCAATTTCGTCGGCGCCGCCGGCCGGCGCCCGCGCGTCGAGATCGCCGTCGCCGAACCGCCGCGCCGCGGCTTCGAGCGCGCGCAGATCGGCGTGAGCCGGACGGAACACGAGCAGCGCCGCCAGCGCGGTGCCGCCAGCCAGCAGCAGCAGGGCGCCGATGGCCAGCCACGGACCGAGTTCCTCCGTCAGACGCCGCAGGCCGACCACAGGTGAGACGAACACCACGGCCACCAACTGTCCGTTCGGCGCGCGGACCGGCGCGATGGCCAGGCGGCGGCGCCCGAACATCGGCGGCGGTCCCGGCGGCCCCGGAAACGGACCGCCCATCGCCGGCCCGTCGTCACGCGGCATGCCGGGCCGCATCGGCCGATCGCCGGGTACAGCACCCTCGCGATCCGGCGCCTGGACTTCGTCGGGACGCCCCGGCTGATCGCTGGCGTCGGGGACAGCGAACCGGTCGGGCGAGCCGGGCATGTCGGGATTGAGAGCATCCGGTCGTGGCTGACGCGGGCCAAACGGCGGCCGCCGCGGTCCGGGCCAGGGAGGCATCGCCGCAAAGCGCTCGAGCCCGGGCGGAATCGCCTCGCCCGGCGGACCGATCACCGTGCGGTCCCGCAGGATGATGAACGCCGGCCGGTGGAATTCCGACACGCGCGTCCGCGCGTGGGCCGCGAGATCGAGCGACGGATCATCCGCCAGCGCCGATTCGAACTCCGCGGCCACCAGATCCGCGAAGTCCTGCCCCATCCGCTCCGGTTGCCCGCCTTCGGTCTGCGCCGCAATCCACAGGAACGACGCCGCCTGCGACACCAGCAGCGCCGCCAGCAGGAGGATGAAGCCCAGCCCGATGCGCCAGTAGAGGCTGCGGAACCAGCGGCGGCGTTCAGCCATCATCAAACCTGCCTTTCCTCGATCCCTCGCGGCGCTGCCTGGATTGAGCGTTCGTGACCTGCGCTGCCGGTGTATCAGCCGTCACGCCCGCGGCGAGCGCGGCCGCGGCGCTGTCTTCGCCTGTGCCGCTTTCTGTGCCGTCTTCTATGCCGTCTGTTGTGCCGTTTCTCAGGCTGTCTTCGTCTGTGCTGTCTTGATTTGTGCTGTCTTCATCTGTGCTGTCTGCGCAATCTGCGGCGCAATCTGCGGCGCAATCTGTGGCGCACCTTTCAGCACCTCTCAGCACCCTTCAGCACCTCTCAGCACCGTTCAGCACCCCTTCAGCACCCTTCATCACCTTTCAGCACCTTTCCGTTCAAACATCCGCGAACTTGTATCCACTCCCCCAGATCGTCATCACCAGCTTCGGGTCCGCCGGCGTCAGCTCGACACGGCGGCGCAGGCGCTTCACCAGCGTGTCGACGCTGCGCGGCGTCACGAACGTGTGGTCCGGCCAGACGCGCGACAGCAGCGCCTCGCGGCTGAAGACGATGCCGGGATGCGAGGCCAGCAGGTGCAGCAGCCGGAACTCCTGCGCCGTGAGCTCCACTTCTTCACCGCGGACGCGGACGCGGCGGCGCGCCGGATCGATCTCGACGCCATGCACGCTGATCGGCCGTTCGGCCGGGTTCACGGGGTCCGGCGTTGTCGTCGACAACTGTGACGCGCGCGGACGCCGGAGCAGCGCGCGGACACGCGCCACGAGTTCGCGGATGCCGAACGGCTTGGCCAGGTAGTCGTCGGCGCCGCTTTCGAGGCCGAGCACCTTGTCGCTTTCTTCGCGGCGGGCGGTGAGCATCAGCACCGGCACGTCCTGGTTCGGCCCCGAGCGCCGCAGCGCCCGGCAGATGGAGATGCCGTCGACGCCCGGCAGCATGAGGTCCAGCAGGACGAGGTCGTAAGGGGTCGTCGACACGCGCTCGAGCGCGTCGCGGCCGTCGGCGACCGCAGTGGTCTCGAGACCTTCGAGACCCAGGTGCAGCACGATCAGGTCGCGGATGTGGGCGTCGTCTTCGACAATCAGGGCGTGTGGCATGTGCGGTCGCTGAAGGGAGCGGCAGGCGGCACTGGACAGTCGTACTACATCCGACGGGAACGCGGCCAGCCCGGCCCTCTCCGCCACACATTTTTCACAGGCCGGTCATCGGCACGCCA
>JADZCY010000096.1 GCA_020851325.1 Acidobacteriota bacterium
GCCAGGCCAAACACCGCGAAGACACCGGCAAACGACAGTGCGACGAAGAACGGCAGCCGCTGCGCCAGCGGCAGCGCCATGTTGATGACGAACCCCACGGTCGCCAGCAGGAACACGCGCAGGAAGCCGTCGCCTTCGATCTTGAACAGATAGACGACGAGCGCCGCGACGGCGAGCTGCAGCACCAGCCGCGCCTTGACCGCCAGCGTGTGGTCGCCCTCGACGGCCATTGCGGCCTCACGCGCCATGCCCGTCGTAGTCGGCGTGCTCACAGGCCGAGTCCTTTCGCGATGAGCGTCCGCTGGATCTCGTTGGTGCCCGAGTAGATGGTGCTGCCGATCGAATCCCGCAGGTCGCGCTCGACCTGCTGTTCCGTCATGTAGCCGTAGCCGCCGAAGATCTGCACCGCGTCGAGGCACGACTTGACGTAGCACTCCGACACATACAGCTTCGCCACCGCCGCCTCCGTTGTCGCGTCGCGGCCGGCGTCCTTGAGCGCGCCGATGCGATAGACGAGCGGGCGACAGGTGTCGAGACGCACCTTCATGTCGACGAGCTTGTTGGCCACCGACTGGAACTTGCCGATCGCCTGGCCAAACTGCTTGCGTGTGCGGGCATGGTGCACGCAGTCGCGTAGCTGACGCCGCATGACGCCGATGCAGTTCGCGAGGATGCAGCCGCGCTCCCATTCCATCGACGACTCGAACACGCCCAGCCCGCGGCCTTCGCGGCCCAGGCGATTGGTCACCGGCACGCGACAGTTCTCGAACACCACTTCGGCCATCGGCGAGGTCCGCAGGCCCATCTTGTCCAGCGGCCGCGTGATCGTCAGGCCCGGCGTCTCCCGCTCGACGATGAAGCCGGTGATGCCCATGGCGCCGAGCGCGGGATTGACGGTGGCGTATGCGACGAACAGATCCGCCACCGGTGCGTTGCTGACGAACGTCTTGGCGCCGTCGAGGACGTAGACGTCACCGTCGCGACGGGCGCGTGTGCGCATGCTGGCAATGTCGGACCCGGCGTTCGGTTCCGACGCCGCGTTGGCGCCGATGAGCGAGCCGTCGGTGAGGCCGGGCAGGTAGCGCGTGCGTTGGTCGGCGGTGCCGTGCAGCAGGATCGGAATCGAGTTGGTCCAGAGGTGCGCGTTCAGCGAGAAGAGCAGGCCCTGATCGCGCGTGCCTTCACCGAGGCCCTCCATCACCGCCAGCAGTGCCGACAAGCCAAGACCCATGCCGCCGTACTCCGCCGGCACCGGCATGCCGAGCACGCCGAAGTCCGCGCAGCGACGCCAGGCCTCGCGATCGAACACGTGATCGCGGTCGTTGGTGATCATGTCCGACGCCAGCGCTTCGCGCGCGAAGGCCAGCGCCGCTTCGTACAGCTTCGTGTGCTCGTCGTTCATCCACGGGTCCGGCGGACGGCTGGTCGGTTCGGTCGGCATCAGAGAAATCCCATTACGCGGCTCAGGAACATCGCGGGCGACGCGGTGGCCGCCTCGTGGATGTTCACCCGGCGGACGCTCCACGGGTCGTCGCCGGCGCTGACCAGGCCCGCCTCGGTGGTGAACGCCATCCGGTAACCCGCCGTTCGCACCGTCGCCGCGATCTCCGGCGTCCAGTAACCGTTCGGGTAGCTGAACGTCAGCGTCGCCGGCGCCGCCAGCGGCGCCACCACCTCACGCGATCCCTCAATCTCGGCTCGAACCTCGCCGGCCGATAGCGTCGTCAAGACGCGGTGATCGACGCCGTGACCGCCGATCGCCACTCCGCCCCGCCGCATCGTCTCGACGTCGTCCCAGGTCATGAAGGCGTCGGCGTCCGCCAGCGACTCGAGTGAGACGCCCAGCACCTCGGCGAGTCGTGACAGATCGTCCACCGCCACCGGCTGTGTCGCCGGCAGCGTATCGCTCACCTGCGCCACCACAGCCGTATGCACGTCGTCGTCGCGCAGCTCGAGCAGGTGTGCCAGGCCGAGCGGGCGCATGATCGCCGCCAGCGGTTCACGGAGCGCGGCGGACGACCGGCTGGCGCGGACAGCGCGCACCGCCAGCTGCGTGAGCGCTTCGCGCCAGAAGGCGCGGCGCTTGCCGATGAAGCCGACCGGCAGGAAGAGCACCGCCGGCATCTTCAGGCGCTCGAGCACGGGCAACGCATTCTCCACGTTGTCGCGCCACCCATCGTCGAAGGTGATGAGGCACGACGCCGGTGGAAACGGCCGCGTGCCGGTCAGGCCGGCATGAAACTCGTCGACGGTCAGCACGTGGCAATGGCGCTTCAGTAGTGCCATCTGCCAGGCGAACGTTTCCGCGGTGACGACGATGCCCGGGTGCGAGCCGGCCCGCGCGGCCTGCGCCGGCGTCAGGACGCGGTGATACATCAGCACCGTGGCGCGATTCTTCAGCACGGTGGCCTTCCACAGTGCCATCGCGCCGCTCCAGCGGAACGCGGCGGCCAACGCGGCCCGTGCCGCGGCTCGCGCCTGCGCGCTCAGCATCCGAACGCCTCGCGCCAGGTTTCGAGTGACAGCACGGTCCACAGCAACTCGCTGTGATCGTGCGATCCGGAGCGATGCTCCTCGACGACGCGCCGCAGCCCGGCCGTGTCGAACGTGCCGTCATTCCGTGCGGCCAGCGCCTGCATGCGCGCGCCAAGACCATCGTTGGCGCGGAACCATCTGGCCAGCGGCACGCCGAAGCCGGACTTGCGCCGATCGACGATGGCCGCCGGCAGCACGTCGCGGGCGATGTCCTTGACGAGTGCCTTGGTGTCGCCGCCCTTCAACTTCACGGCGGTCGGCAGGCGGTTGGCGAACTCGACGAGGCGATAGTCCATGAACGGCACACGCGACTCGATGCTCGCCGCCATGCTCATCTTGTCCTGCCGGTTGAGAATGCCGACGAGGAACGTTTCCTGATCCAGCAGCGATGCCCGCGCGGCCTCGTCGAGGTCGAGCGCGGCGCCGGCCTCGAGGCACTCCTGCCGATACGCCGAGGCGTAGCGATCGATTCGCGGATACACACGCGCCACCGTTGCCGCGCTCTGATAGCTGGCGTTGAACATGATGGCGTCGTCGGCGGAGCCCGAGGCGTAGCGATCGAGCTTGGCCAGGCGATGATCGCCCGACGCCACGGCCGCCAGGCGCCGGAGCGGCCCGGGCACCATGCGCGCGTAGCCGGCCAGCTGCGGGATCTTGTAGCGCGGGTAGCCGGCAAACAGCTCGTCGGAGCCTTCACCCGTCAGCACGACGGTGACTTCCTGTTTGGCGAGGGCGCTCAGCGCGTAGATCTGGATCGAGTTGGCGAAGTCGAGCGGCTCGTCGTTGTGCCACGCCATGCGCGGCAGCAGTTCGTCGAACTCGGCGTGACCCACACGAAGCTCATGATGCTTCGTCCGGCAATGATCCGCGGCCATGCGCGCGAACGCGCTCTCGTCGAAGTCGGCTTCGTCGAAACCGATCGAATAAGTGTTGACGCCTTCGCCCTTGAGCCGCGCGGCGTAAGCGGTGACCAGGCTCGAGTCGACACCGCCGCTGCAGAAGGTGCCCACCGGCACGTCGCTGACCAGCCGCATCCGCACCGAGTCCTGGAGTAGTGCCGCGAGTTGCTCGCGCGCGTCGTCGTAGGTGATCGCCGGACGGTCGGCTGGTGGCCGCGGTGACCAGTAGCGTCCAATGCGGCTCCGGCCGTCGCGCACCGTCATGTGACAGCCGGGCGGCAGCGCGCGGATGCCGCGGAAGATCGTGTCGGGCCCGGCGACCTGGCGGAACAACAGGTATTCGGGGATTGCTTCCTCGCGGCATTCCGGACGCACGAGCCCACTGGCGAAGATCGACTTCACCTCGGACGCGAACAGGAACGCCGCTGGTGTTTCCGCGTAGTAGAGCGGCTTGACGCCCATGCGATCGCGCGCCACGAACAGCGTGCGCGTGCGGGTGTCCCAGATCGCGAAGGCGAACATGCCGTTCAGCGCGTCCA
>JADZCY010000097.1 GCA_020851325.1 Acidobacteriota bacterium
TTAAGACTTAGGACTTAGGACCTAAGTCCGCCCTATTTCACCGTCGCCGTGGTCTTGATCGTGACGCCGCCATCGGTGGTGAGCGTCAGCTCCACCTGATCGCCGGCCTTCAGCGGCTTCTTCAGATCCTTCAAGCGCAGCTGCGTGCCGCCGGGCTTCAGCTCGACGCTGCCGAACGACGGCACGGAAAGCTCGCGAACCGGCTTGGCGCCGTCGGCGCCTTCCACGATCTCCACCGCGCCCGCAGCGTCCGACTCGGCACTGACGACGAAGACCTCGTACATCGTCGGGTTCTCGATGGCGACATACGCAAAGGCCGACGTCGCGCCCGCCGCCGGCGCCGCCACCCACGCGCCCGACGCGGTCGCTGACGCCTGCGCCGCCGCCCACTGCCCCGTCATCATCACTACCGCCACCACGACCGCCGCGATCCGCTTCGTCATCGACCCTCCGGGAGAACAGAATAGCGCGCCCGCCTTCGCGCTCCGCGCTACGGCGAGGGCAGGCCCCCGCACCTTTCGGCACTCATCAGCACCTGTCAGCACCCTTCAGCACCCTTCAGCACCCTTCAGCACCTGTCAGCACTAGCGACTAACGGGATACTTGGACAGTTTCCGTTGCAGCGACCGCCGGTGCAGGCCGAGCACGCGCGCCGCCTGCGAGATGTTGCCGTGGCACTCGGTCATCACGCGCTGGATGTGTTCCCACTCCACACGTGCCAGTGACGGCACCGTGAACTCGCGCGTGGGTTCCTGACCGCCGGCCTCGCGCGTCAGCGCCGTCATCACCTGATCGGCGTCCACGGGCTTGGTCAGATAGTCCGACGCGCCGCGGCGCAGGCTTTCCACCGCGGTGGCGATCGCGCCGTATCCCGTGAGCACCACGATCCTCGTCGTCGCATCGATGGCGTGCAGTTCGGCGACGACGTCGAGGCCGTGACCATCGGGCAGACGCAAATCGACGAGCGCGTATTCGGGACTGTCGGCGCGAGCGGCCTCGATCGCTTCGGCGGCCGTGGCCGCGCGCGTCACTTCGAAGCCGCGCGCCGTCAACGCCTTCGCCAGTCGGGACGCGAGGACGTCGTCATCATCCAGGAGGAGGAGCGTGCGGGCGTCGGTCGTGCGAACGTCGGTCATGCGGGCACCGTGACGGAAGAAGAGATCGGCAGGCGCAGCGTGGCGGTGGTGCCGGCCGCCGGCGTGGACGCGATGTCGAGGCTGCCGCCCCAGCGTTCGGCAAACGTCCGCGCGAGAAACAGCCCGAGACCGAAGCCGGCGCCCACCGGCTTGGTGGTGAAAAACGGTTCGCCGGCGCGGGCCAACGTGGTCGCGGTCATGCCGGTGCCGTGATCGCGGACGTCGAAACGCACGCTGTCGCCGGCGACGCGCACGAGCACCGACACCGGCGCGCCCGGCGGCGAGGCTTCGAGCGCGTTCTTCACCAGCGTCCGCAGCGCCCGGGCCGCGGCGTCGAGCGGCACGTCCACCGACGGCGCAGACGTCGCGTCGGCAATCTCGATGCGGCTGCGATCCACGGGAGAGAAGGTGTCGAGCATCGCCTCCACAAGGCGGCGACTCGACAGCGTGCGTGCTTCGTGCGCGACCGACGCGTCGGCACGGCCGCTCATCTGATCGAGGATCTCGCGGCAGCGATCCACTTGCGAACGGATCAGCCGTGCGTCCTCGGCGATCTCCGCCGGCACATCGTGTTCACTCGCGGCGCGATCGAGTTCGCGCGCCGCCACCGCAATCGCACTGAGCGGCGTCGCCAGTTCATGCGCAGCGCCGGCCGCCAGCGTCGTCAACGAGGCGAGGCGTTCCTGCTTCGCGGCAATGCGCCGCGCCTCCGCCAGCGCGCGTTCGCGCGCCTCGAGCGCCAGACGGATGCGCGTGACGAAGCTCGCCGTCAACAACGCCGCCACGCCAAACGCCACGCCCATCCCCACCTGGTGACTGAGCGCCGGGTCCATGCCAGTGTGCCCGGCGTGCGGGTCCACCAGCGCCCGCAGCGGCGTGATGAACAGCACGCCGTAGCCGGCCATCGACGCCACGGCCGCGGCCCACGTCCACGCGGCGTTGAGCGTCACCGCCGCGAGGGTGATGTAGACGAGATAACTGATGGTGAACGGATTCGATGGACCACCGGTCGCGATCATCAGCGCCGTGAGAATCGCGATGTCGAAGAGGATCAGTCCGCCCAGCGTGCCGTC
Organism: Acidobacteriota bacterium; assembly: GCA_020851325.1. Lineage (GTDB taxonomy): Bacteria > Acidobacteriota > Vicinamibacteria > Vicinamibacterales > UBA2999 > VFZN01. Next base: position 2,210 of record JADZCY010000097.1, read on the forward strand.
GGTCGGCGTCGTGCCGCGGCGCAGCACCCACTCGAGCCACAGGTTGCTGGCGATCTGCAGGCCGATCAACACCGCCACGCCGGCAACGGGAAACTCCACGCCGAGCGGCCAGCGGCCGAGCAGCAGCGCCAGCGTCGCCCCGCCCGCCACGGCCCAGCGAAACCGCGCCAGCCAACGTGCGGTGACTACCGGGCCAGGAGGAAACTGCACGGGTCAATTGTGAAGGAGAACGGGAGGGAAGAGATAGAGAACGGGAGGCGGGAGGCCGGAGGCCGGAGGCCGGAGACCACGCGTCCCTCCAGCCCTCCAGACCTCCAGCCCTCCAGACCTACTTCGGCAGCCTCTCCTCCATGTCCGCAACCACGTAGGTCATCACCGCGAGTGACGCCACCGCCTTCGACACTTCCGCCGGGAGGATGCGTTCGATCATGTCCGCCGGCGTGTGATGGATCGTGAAGTATTTCGTCGCGTCGCCGCCGTAGGCCATCATCGGCACTTTGCCAAGCTGCGCGATCGGACCGATGTCCGCGCCGCCGCCGCCCGGGCCGACGGTGTGCATGTCGATGCCGGCGAGCAGCGTGCCGATGTCGTCGATGATCCGCCGCGCCGCTTCCGGTCCCGTAAAGCCAAGCCGCGCCGGCTGGAACACGCCCGAGTCCGACTCGATCGCCAGCACGTGATTCTCGGCCTCCTTCGCATACGCATCGCGATACGCGGTGCCGCCGCGGAGGCCGTTCTCTTCATTCGTGAACAGCACCAGCCGCACCGTGCGCCGCGGCTGGATGCCGAGCTTCCGCATCAACCGCAACCCTTCCCACACCGCGATGCACCCGACCGCGTCGTCCGACGCGCCGGTAGCCGCGTCCCACGAGTCGAAGTGGCAGCCGACGAGCACCACCTCCTCGGGACGCTCGCGTCCGCGAAGTTCGCCGATCACATTCGCCGACTCGACGTCCGGCTCGAAGCGCGCTTCCATCTTCAACCGCACCCGCACCTTGCGCCCACGGTTGACGATGCGATGAATGCGCTGCGCGTCTTCGACGGAGATGGCCGCCGCCGGAATCTTCGGCGCGTCGTCGCCGTATTGCATGCCGCCGGTGTGCGTCGTGCGCAGGCCCATCGGGCCGACCGAGCGCAGCAGCATGCCGACTGCACCGTGCTGCGCCGCGAGCCGCGCGCCGCCGGCGCGATACACCACCGTTTCGCCGTAGTTGGTATACGGCACGTCGAACAGCACGATGCGTCCCTTCACTTCGGACGATCGCTTCTGCAACTCGTCCATCGTCGAGACGACCATCACGTCGGCTTCAAGCCCCTGCGGTGCGGTGGCAATGCTGCCGCCAAGGCCGAGCAGCGGAATGACGTGATGCGGCGGGTCGATGATCTCCAGGCTTTCCGCGCCGCGGACCCACTTCGGCCCCATCACCTTCTCGGTGCGCACGCGCTCGAGCCCGTCGGCGCGCATCGTGTCAGCCGCCCAGGTGATGGCGCGCGTGAGGTTGTCGGAGCCGGTGAGCCGCGCGCCGTAGATGTCGGTGAGTTCAGCGAGGCGGTCCCACGCGAACTGATCCGCCATCGCCGCGCTCAGCAGCTTCGCCGCGTTGTCGCGATGCGGAGCCAGCCACGCCGGCACCTGCGCCTGCGCCAGCGCCTGCACCGGCGCCGCCGGTGGCGAGACCAGCGAGGTGACGGAGACGACGACGCCAAGACCCAGCGCCAGGGCGAGGGGCAGAAGACGGCTCACAGACACAGGACGGTCTGGAAGGCTGGAGGACTGGGGGGCTGGAGGAATCGGCGGATCGGCGGCCATGGGCGCGGATTATATAATCGGGACCGCGACGGTTTCCCCAATGCCGCTCTTCACTCGCGCCATTTACGTCGTCATCGGCTTGACATCGGTCGGCTTTGCCGGGCTCGGGGCCGTCTTGCCGGGCCTGCCGACGACGGTGTTCCTGCTGATTGCGTTGTGGGCCTTCGCGCGGTCCAGCGACCGCCTGCACGCGTGGGTGCGCCGCGTCCCGATTTTCCGCGAAGCCCTGGTCCACGCCGATCGCTATCACGCCGAGCGGACGATCTCGCGCGGCGTCAAGCTGATTGCCGTCTCGTGCGCGTGGGGTTCGGTGGCGCTCTTCTTCCTCAGCCGCGGCCTTCAGCCCTCACTCACCGCGCTCGTGCTCGTCGTGCTCGCCATGGCCTGCACGATCTTCATGACGCTGACGCGCACCGCCACCGACGCCTGAGATTCGTCTCCCGCCTCCCGACTGAGAGGCGACTCCCGCCTCCCGTCAGAAACCAACCGTATAAACCACCCTGAAGTTCCGCCCCATCTCCGGCAGCGCGTTCTTCAGGTAGTTCAGGTGATTGCGGAACAGCTCGTTGGTGGCGTTCTCGAGACGCGCCGTCAGCGTGTGCATGATGCCGCCGCGCAGCACTGAGTAGCCGCCATAGAAGCGGAGCGTCGTGTAGCCGTCGGTCGGCGTCTCGGCGCCGAAAACGCGGCTCTGCGCCGCCACGCGCGTCACCCCCGTGCCACCCTGAAACCCGCCCTTCTGGTACCGCAGCCCGACGATGCCGCGATACGGCGGCATGCGCGGCAGGTCCTCGCCGCTGTCGTCGAGCGAGCCGCGCACCATGTCGAACGTGAACTCGCCGGTCAGCTCCGGCGTGAACTTCACATCGCCGTGCGCCTCGATGCCCCACAGCGTCGCGTCGCGGCCGACGAACTCCACATACGGCAGTTCCTCGTCATGGCCGTGCCCGTGCCCATCCTCCTCGCCCTCGTCGTGCGTGATGTTGAAACGTTCGTCGAACTCCGCTTCTCGCGCTTCGAACTCCTCTTCGGAGAGCGGGTTGCGGAAGATGAAGTTGCTGATGCTGTTGCGGAAGAACGACAGCTCGCCTTCGAATCGGCTGCCGCGGGCCCGCACCGCGAGGTCGAGCCCCAGCGCGCGCTCGGGGTCGAGGCCGGGATTGCCGATCTCGTACGCCTGGTTGCCGAGATGCTGGCCGAAGAAATACAACTCCTCGAGCGCCGGCGCACGCGCCGCGCGCGCCACGCTGGCGGCAAACACGAGATTGTCGTTCGTCGCGGCCGGACGCAGCAGCAGGCCGATCGACGTGGAGAGTTCGGTGAAGTCGCGCTCACGCAAGCCGCCTTCCGGCATGTAGCGTGTGTGATCGAGGCGGCCGCCGAACTGCAGCGTCGCGTGCGGCCACGCCTTCTCTTCATAGAGGAACGCCGCCAGGCTGTTCTGATCCACCGGCGGCGACAACGCCTCGGCGCCATCGGCGCGGAACTGGCGATTGAGCAGCCAGCCGCCGACGCTGCCGAGCAGTCCGCCGACCTTGCGGTGCGACAGCAGCACTTCGCCCTCGAGCTGATCGTTCTGGAACGTCGTCCCCACCTCGTCGCCTTCGAGTTCCTGATGCTCGTAGCGGCGCACGCCGAGCGTGGCGCGATACGACTGCACGAAGCCGGGCAGCGCGGTGCCCCCGGCGCGGACGTTGAACGAATGGCGTCGCGGCGTGAGGCTCACCGCACCGTCCTCGACGAACGGCAGGCCGTACTTCAGATCGGTGTAGCCGTAACTCGCACCGACGTATGAGTTCTCTCCTGTCCACGCACCGCCGACGCTGGCGGTTGCCGTGCGCGATCGCGTGTTCTCCACCTCGCCATCCGGCGTCGAGTAGTCGCCGATGCGCTGGCCGCTGCCGCCGAAATGGAACGCCCACTGGCCGTTGCCGACGTGGACGTCACCCGCCGCTCCGCCCTGAGCGCCATTGGTGCCGCCATCGAACGTGAAGTTGCCGCTCGCGCCGACCGTGCGTTCACTAGGGATCTGATCGGAGATGACGTTGACGAGGCCGCCGATGGCGTTGGCGCCGTAGAGCAGCGTTGCCGGTCCGCGCACCACTTCGATCTTGCGCGCCGCGGCCGGATTGATCGGCACGCCGTGATCGCCCGACTGACTCGACACATCACCCGTGCGCTGACCGTCCTCGAGCACGACGACGCGGTCGCCGTCGAGACCGCGGATGACGGGGCGCGCCGGCGCCGATCCGAACGAGCGCGTCGCGATGCCCGGTTCCGACTGCAGCGTCGCGGCAATCGTCGTCTCGAGTTGCCGCGCCAGATCCTGTTCGGTCAGCACCGAGGTCGGCTGATACGACTCGAACTGCGGGCGCGGATTGGGACTCACCGACAGCACTTCGGCAAAGTGCAGATCGAATTCCACCTGCACGTCGAGCGTGGCCGGTGTGGTGCCGACGGTGATCTCCGTGCGTCGGGTAGTGTAGCCTTCCGCGCGCACGCCGACGTGGTAGCTGCCGGGCGGGATGCTGTCGAAGCGATACGAGCCGTCGGGATTGGTCCGCGTCTCGCGCCGCAACTCGTCGATGACAACTAATGCGCCGGCCATCGGTTGTCCGTTCTCGCCCTGCGTCACCGTGCCGCTCAAGGTGGTGCCACTCTGCGCGAGGGCGACGGCGGGCGAGGCCAGCACCGCGAGAAGGAGAATGAAGGCCACGCGGCGATTGCGCATATCGTGACAATCTATTGGCGCGGCGGCGGCGAGGCGAGGTGATGCCAGTGAACAGGCGCGGATGCCCATGAATGGTCGATTTGAGCCAATGAACGGTCGCGTGGTTGCGCTGCTGCTGGCGGCAACTCTGCTGATGCCGGGTGCAATCGCGGCACAGTCGCACGGCAGCGCCAGTGGTGTGGTGACGACGAAGGCCGCGCCGACGCGACCCGTGCGCGTCACCTTCGATCAGCGTGTGTGTGGCAACCAGTTGCCGGACGAAGCCGTCCTCGTCGGCCCGGCCGGCGGCCTCGCCAACGTCGTCGTCACGTTGAAGGGCGTGAAGGCGCCGTCCCCGGCGCGCGAGGTGCGCGTGCGCAACGAACGCTGCGCCTTCGTCCCGCGCGTGCAGGTGGTGGGCACGGGCGGCACGCTGAAGACGTCGAGCACCGACGCGGTGCTGCACACGACGGTGGTGCAGCAGGCGAACGGCCGGCAGCTCTTCAACGTCGCGCTGCCGGTGCCCGGTATGGAGCTGAGCAAGCCGCTGCCCGGCGCCGGCGTCCTGCGCGTCGGCTGCAACACGCACCCGTGGATGCGCGGCTGGGTGATCGTCAGCGACGAGATGGCGGCGGTGACCGGCATCGACGGCCGCTTCGCGTTCGCGAACGTGCCTCCGGGGACCTACGAGATGACCTTCTGGCACGAGTCGCTCACGATCGCGACGCAGCCCGTCACCATCGTCGCCGGAAAGACAGCGACGGTCGCGGTCGAAGCGAAGTGAGGAAAGGTGCTGGAAGGGTGCTGAAGGGTGCTGAAGGGTGCTGAAAGGTGCTGAAGGGTGCTGAAGGGTGCTGAAAGGTGCTGACGGGTGCTGAAAGGTGCTGGTGATGATGGGTGCGGTTACGTGCGGGGCGTCTTCGTGCGACGCGAGTGAGCCTGCAGTCGCCCAGCGCCGATTGCGGTGCGGGCCGCCAGCCTGGTCAAGTCCGCATGTTGCTTTGTTGTGAGGTAGCCTCGCTCCAGCCCTTCGTTCAAGTGCGAGTGCAGTTCAGCGAGTGAGCCGCGCGCGTAGCCGAGGAATTTGTTCATCTCGGGGTGGCTGAACCGCACAAACCCTTCGGCGATGTTGGCCGCGGGTGACGCCGCCGCGCGACGCGTCTGATCGCAAAATCTCAGATCCCGAGACGCCGGGGGGTTCGCAATTGCTGCGTCCACTTTGCGCCTGAGTTCTTCAGCGAGCTGCCAAATCACAAGATCCTGATACCGCCGGACTCCCATGCGAGCGAGTCCTTACATGCCGCGTACCAACCCGGCTGCGTTGACGCACCTTTCAGCACCTTTCAGCACCTTTCCCGCACTCTTCAGCACCTGTCAGCACCGTTCAGCACCCTTCAGCACCTTTCCGCCCCCCAGTTGCCCTGACGCGCCAGCCGACGTACGATTCGAGGCTGTGATGATTCGCCACCTTGCCGCCGCTGCCCTCGCCACCGTGATGGCCGCCACCGCCGTTGCCGCCCAGGCGCCCGTGAACCAGGAGCGCGATTTCCTGAGCCGCGTCCGCCGCCTCACCGTCGAGGGCCGGCGCGCCGGCGAAGGTTACTGGTCACCCGACGGCAAGCGGCTGGTGTTCCAGAGCGAACGCGACCCGGCGAACCCGTTCTACCAGATCTACGTGCTCGACTTCGCCACCGGCGAGACGAAACGCATCTCGAACGGCATGGGCAAGACGACGTGCGCGTTCTTCCGGCCGAACAGCGATCAGATTCTCTTCTCGTCCACCCATCACGATCCGAAGTCGAAGCAGTATCAGGACGAGGAACTCGCCTTCCGCGCCTCGGGCAAGGAGCGACGCTACTCGTGGGACTACGACACCGAGATGGAGATCTACGCCGTCGCCGAGAAGTCCGGCACGATGACGCGGCTGACCAACGTCAAGGGCTACGACGCCGAGGCGAGCTATTCGCCCGACGGCCAGTGGATCGCGTTCTCGTCGATGCGCGACGCCTACAACCGCACGTTGTCGCCGGCGGAACAGAAGCAGCTCGAAACCGACCCGAGCTTCTTCGGCGAGATCTACATCATGAAAGCCGACGGCAGCGAGCAGCGCCGCCTCACCACCGAAAATGGCTACGACGGCGGCCCCTTCTTCACCCACGACGGCCAGCGCATCGTCTGGCGGCACTTCGACGAGCAGGGCCTCATTGCCGACATCTGGACGATGAAGCTGGATGGGACGGACCGGAAGCAGATCACCAGCTTCAAGTCGATGAGCTGGGCACCGTACGAACATCCCTCCGGCGAGTACTTCCTGTTCGCGTCGAACAAGCTCGGGTTCGAAAACTTCGAAGTGTTCCTGGTGGACAAAGCCGGCGCGAAAGAACCGGTGCGCGTCACCTATTCCGACGGCTTCGACGGCCTGCCCGTGCCGTCACCGGACGGCACACAGCTCGCCTTCACCTCGAGCCGCTCGGGCGGCGGCGCCGGACAGTTGTTCCTGGCGCAGTGGAGCCACAGTTACGCGATGAAGGCTCTGGCACAAGCCGCAGATCGCAGGTAGCTCAAACCATTACGAGATCACGAGATGCGCCTCCTCTATATCTTCCTTGTCTCTTCCCTGTCCTTGTCCGCGTCGCTGTCCTTCGCTCAGACGACGACGGCGGTAGCGTCGAAGACGCGCGTGCACGTCGAGACGCTGGCGGCGCCAGCGATGGACGGACGCATGTCCGGCTCCGAGGGCGAGCGCAAGGCCGCGGACTATCTGGTGCAGGAGCTGAAGCGCATCGGCGCGCGGCCGCTGCCGGGCCAAACCGGGTTCCTCGTGCCGTTCAACTTCACCGCCGGCGCGCGTGATGGCGGCTCGACGGTCACCGTGACGCGCAGTGGCGCGGCGCCGCAGGCGTTCACCGCGCGCACCGATGTGCAGGCGCTGTCGTTCTCCGACAACAACGAGGTGAGCGGCGATGTCGTGTTTGCCGGTTACGGGCTGGTCGTGCCCGAGTCGCAGAACTTCGGCTACGACAGCTATCAGGGCCTCGACGTCAAGGACAAGATCGTCGTCGTCTTTCGTTACTTCCCGGAGGATGCGGATCAGCAGACGCGCGCGACGTTGTCGCGCTATTCCGATCTGCGCTACAAGGCGCAGGCGGCGCGTCAGCGTGGCGCGAAGGCGCTGCTGGTGATCACCGGGCCGCGCTCGCCGAACGCCGGTGAAGTGGTGCCGATGACGTTCGACACCGCGCTTGCCGGATCAGGGCTTGTCGCCGCCAGCGCGAGCGGCGCCGTGGCCAATGCCATTCTGGCCGCCACGCCCGGCAAGGATCTCGAGGCCGTGCAGAAGGAATTCGACAGCGGCAACCCGCACGTCGCCGGCTTTGCCGTGCCGAACCTCACACTGGCGATCAAGGCCAACGTCGAGCGCCAGCGTCAGACCGGGCACAACGTCCTCGCCTACTTGCCGGCGAGCACGGGCGCGAACACGGCCAACGTGCAGAAGCCGTGGGTGGTGATCGGCGCGCACTACGATCACCTCGGACGCGGCGGCTCGGGCAGCTCGCTGGCGTCGAAGGAACAGGTCGGGCAGGTGCACCACGGCGCCGACGACAACGCGTCCGGCACGGCGGCGGTGCTGGCACTGGCCGACACGCTGTCGTCGCAGCCGCGCAAGCGCAACCTGCTGATCGCGTTCTGGTCCGGCGAAGAGCTCGGCCTCATCGGCTCGAACGCGTTCGTGACGACACCGCCGGTGCCGGTGGCCGACATGGCGGCCTATCTCAACTTCGACATGGTCGGCCGCTCCACCGACAACAAGCTGACCGTGCAGGCGACGGGCAGCAGCGCGATGTGGCCGAAGCTGATCGAGCAGGCGAACATCGCCGCCGGGTTCGACCTCGTGCTGCAGCCGGATCCGTATCAGCCGACGGACGTCAGCAGCTTCAACCAGGCGAGCGTCGCCAGCCTGGCGTTCTTCACCGGCGCGCACGTGGATTACCACAAGCCCACCGACACCGTCGAGAAGATCAACTACGAAGACCTCGATCGCATCGTCGATCTGGCCGCCGGCATCGCGCGGCGCCTGCTGGAGATGGACGAGGCGCCGGTGTTCACCAAGGTGGAACAGAAGAACGACAGCGGCAGCCGCACCGGCCTGCGCATCTTCACCGGCACGATTCCCGATTACGCCACCGACGTGAAGGGCTTGCTGCTGGGCGGCGTCATCGGCGGCGGCCCGGCCGAACAGGCGGGTTTGCAGAAGGGCGACATCATCGTCGAGATCGCCGGGCAGTCCATCGCCAACATCTACGACTACACCTACGCGCTGGAACTGCTCAAGATCGGCCAGCCGGCCAAGGTGGTCTACATGCGCGGCACCGAGCGCCGCGAAACGACGCTCACGCCGGCGGCAAGAAAATAAAGGTCTGGAGGACTGGGGGGCTGCAGGACTGGAGGCCGGTGCGCCGCACCTCCGTGTAGCACCTCCGTGCCGCACCTCCGTGAAGCACCCCCGTGGAGCACCCCCGTGCAGCACCCCCGTGGAGCACACCCCCGTGTTATGCTTTGCCGCCCCTGGGAGGCCCCGCATGAGACTCGTCACCCGCCTTGTCATCGCCGCGTTCGTCGTCGTTGCCGCTACCGCGTCCGGCCGCGCACAGGACTCCATTGCCGGTGACTGGACAATCACCATCGATGGCCCGCAGGGCATCATCGACACCGACGCCACCTTCGCCCTCGATGGCGACAAGGTGACCGGGACGATGAGCAGCGAGATGGGCGATTCGAACCTGACCGGCACCTACGTCCAGCCGACGCTGACGCTGGCCTTCAACGTCGCCACGCCGCAGGGTCCCATCGACGTCACGATGACCGCCGAAGTCTCGGGCGCCGAGATGAAGGGCACGCTGGACTTCGGCATGGGCACGGCGCCGTTCACCGGCAAGCGCAAGTAACGCCGCCGCGTCGCTTTACGAGCGCCCGCTCACGTCGATTCCCGTCGCGAGCAGGCGCTCCATGTAGCGATCGGGATCGAGGACGCGTTCCTGCGGCAGCACGCCGGGGCGCAGCACCTCGCCGTGACACTGCATCAGGCTGGTCGTCGCCGCCGGAAACGCGGTGGTGCGCATCATCGCGGTGAGGCCGGTCGCCTCGTCGAAGGTGTCGATCACGTCGAGCGCCTGCGTGCGCGGTCCCGACCCGTCGCGGCCGCTGAAGGTGACGCGGCAGACCGTGCGATCGCGTTCGCAGATCGGCACGTGACGCTCGATGGCGTCGCCGAGCAGTCGCCGCGGCACGACGTTCACGCCGTCCACCTGCACCGGCGCGTCGCTCATCAGGCCGAGCGTCAGCAGCCAGCGCATCGCATGCGCGTGACCGGGATAGCGCAGCGTCTTGTAGTCCAGCCAGTCGAGGCGATCGCCGAACGTGTCGATCAGCGTCGATACCCCGCCCGAGGTGTTGAAGGCTTCGAGCGTGCCCACCGGCTCCGCGAACGACAGCATCTCCAGATCGCCAAGCGGTTCTGCGATCGAGGCCACACCGTTGCGCAGCACCAGCGGCGGCTCGACGTACTCGTTGATCAGCCCTTCGACGCTGAAGAGGCGCTCGTAACGCAGCGGCTCCCGCGGCTCGAGCGGGAGTCCGCCGACGCGGATGCGCACCTCACGCGCCCAGGGGAAGTGCCGAAGCCCCCACGCGGTGAGCATCGACACCATCCCTGGCGCGAGTCCGCAATCCGGCACGATCGACACGCCGGCTGCTCGTGCCTCGTCGTCCAGCGCCAACTGCGCGCGAACGACGTCATTGTTGCCGCCTAGGTCCACCAGGTGCGTGCGCGTGGCGATGGCGGCGCGCGTCAACGCCAGGTTGAGTCCATAGTGCATGGCCGCGAACGCGCCCGTGCACGGCTCCAGCACCGCGTGCAGCGCCGCGGTGTCCGTGACGTCGAGCTGCTCGAACCGCACGCGCGAATCGCCGACCTCCGCCCGAAATGCCGCCAACGCCTCCGCCGATCGATCGACGACGACGACGCCGCTGACATCGTCATGCCGAAGGAACTCGTGCAGCGCGCCACGCGCCATCAAGCCGGAACCGAGGAGGCAGAGGAGGAGCATAGCGATGGGAATCGTGAGGTCTTAGGTCCTAGGTCTTAGGAAAGAACCGCTGTCCACGGGAGGCTTACCTGATGGACACGGAAGTTCTTGCCTAAGACTCAAGACTTAGGACCTAAGACCTGGCACCTACCTCACGGTCGGATAACTTACGCCCAGTTGGTCCTTCATCTGGTCGAGATACGTCTTGTACTTCGTCTTGTCGAAGTAGTACTTCCGCATCTCGGGGCGGTAGCGGTCCATGATCGCCTTGTTCAGGTGAATGGCCGGCGAATCCTCGGCGCGCAGGAAGGACGTGTACTTGCGCTGCTTGAGCTGCACGTTGTCGAAGTAATCGCGCGCGCTCTTCACCAGCTCCGGCCGCGTCATCAGGTCGATCACGGTCATCGCCTGCACCTTGGCGCCGGCGATGGTGCCTTTGTGGGCGATGGGCGTGGCCATGGCGATGGCGTTGGCCCAGTTGTGCCCGGGGCCGGCCTGGAAGTTGGCCGGGAAGCTGAGCGACACGGTCGGCACGCTCCACGAGATGTCGCCGATGTCGTCCGAGCCGCCGCCGCGCTTCTCCTCGTCTGGAATCGCCTCGCGGCCGCGCAGCGGCTGAATCTGCTTCGCCAGGCCGTTCTGCGGCACGCCCATCTCCTTCTGCGTGCCCCTGGCCAGCGTCTCGTCCGCCTCGCTCCACTGCGGCAGGCCCACCGTCTGGATGTTGGCGTACATCGTCTCTGCGAGCGTGCGGTTCATGTGCGACGGCCACGCCGCGCCGAGCACGCGCGAGGTCCACTTCGTGTTGCTCATCAGCGACGCGCCCTCGGCCATCTTGTCGCCGATGTCCCACAGATTCTTGACGGTGTCGTAGTTGGTCTCGCGGAAGTAGTACCAGACGCTGGCGTTGCGCGGAACGACGTTCGGCTGATCGCCGCCGTTGGTGATCACGTAGTGCGAGCGCTGCTGCAGGCGGAGGTGTTCGCGGCGGTAGTTCCAGCCGATGTTCATCAGCTCCACGGCATCCGGCGCCGAACGGCCGCGCCACGGCGCGCCGGCGCTGTGCGCGGTTTCGCCCTCGAAGGTGTACTCGACCGACACCATGCCGTTGCCGCCGCCGTCGCCCCAGCTCGTCGAGAGGTTGCTGCCAACGTGGTTGTAGAGCACGACGTCGACGTCCTTGAAGAGGCCGGCGCGGACGTAATAGGCCTTGGTGCCCAACTGCTCTTCGGCAATGCCGGGCCAGATCATGATCGTCCCCGGCAGCTTCTCGCGCTCCATCATGCGCTTGGCGGCAATCGCGGCGACGATGTTGAGCGGGGTGCCGGAGTTGTGGCCTTCGCCGTGTCCGGGTGCGCCTTCGATGATCGGATCGTGATACCCGACGCCCGGCTTCTGCGACGCCTGCGGGATGCAGTCCACATCCGAACCAAGCGCGATGATCGGGTGCCCCGATCCCCACTTCGCCACCCACGCAGTGGGAATGCCGGCCACGCCCTTCTCGACGGTGAAGCCGTTCTGTTCGAGGATGCCGGTCAGATACTTCTGCGTCTCGTACTCCTGGAAGCCGAGTTCGCCGAAGCTGAACACGGTGTCGACCATCTCCTGACCGAGGTCGAACATGCCTTCGACATCGGCGGCGACGGTCTGCTTGAGTTTGGCCACGCGCGGATCGGCAGGCGCCGTGGTGGCGGCGGGTGCCGCGGTGTCGGCCGCCGGCCGCGGCCGCTGCGCCTGGACGCCAGCGATCGAGATGACGACAAGCGCCGACAGGCCGAAGAGTCGCAGGGTGGATGCACGCATGGCGGGATTATAGCGAGGCCAGACATTGCGTGATTGTCCGATCGGGGAATTGGCAATTGTTGTCGATGGGCGATCGGCAATCGGCGAATCCCATTCGGCGATCTCTCAATTGCCAATCGTCAACAATCGCGAATTCCCCCGATCCGCCAATCGCCCATGCCCGTGGCCCTCCAAGCCCTTCAAGCCGGTACAATTCCCCTCGTGTCCGCGTCCAACGCCGCCGACGTGCTCAACCTGGTGGGCTTTGCCACCGGCACGGCGCTGTACGCGATGCTGCTGGTGCTAGTTCTGCGCGGTCGGCGCGGCGGTGACTCCGCGCGCGTCGATCGCCTGCCGATGGCGACGGCGCTGCTCGGCCTGACGTGGAACGTCGGCGAACTCGCGTCCTACCTGCTCCCCCGTCTCGGCCTGATGGGCGACGGCATCAGCGCCTCGGCACTGGCCTTCCCGTCACTCGGCCTGCTGGCCGCGGTGGTCGTGCACTCGGTGGCGCGGGATCTCGGGCACGGCCGGCTGGTGATTGCCCTCGCCTACACGCTGGCGGTGGCCGCCGCCGTACTGCACGTGGTCACCATCGTCTCGGGCAATCCGGCCGCGTCGACGCTGGCGTTCCAGTTGCTGACGGTCTGCTTCGGCCTGTTGATCATTCCGCTGGGCCTGCTCACCCGCGCGCAGCCGAACGGGCGCCGCGCGCTGTGGGTGCTGGCGCTGGTGCTCTTCGCGGTATCCGCGACGCATCTCGGCAGCTTCCACTCGGTCGAAGACAGCTGGTGGATGCAGCTGCTCGGACACCATGCCGCGATCCCGCTGGCGTTTGCCATCCTCTATCAGAACTACCGCTTCGCTCTCGGCGATCTCTTCCTCAAGCACGCGCTCACGCTTCTCGCCATCGTTGCCATGACGCTGGCCGGATACTCGCTCGTTTCCGCGATGCCGCCGGGGCCGCTGGCGCAGGGGCTGCTGCTCGGGCTGTGGGTGACCACCGCGCTGGTGGCGCCGCGCATCCGCGCCGGCGTCGTGCGCTTTGTCGACGCCGTGCTGCTCGGCCGACTCGACTACGCGGTGCTGCGCGGCGACATCGCCCGCACCGCTGCCGAACAGCACACGGTGGGCGAGGTGATGAACGCGCTGTGCCGTCAACTGGCGCTGGCGTTCAACGCACGCGAGGTGCGATGGACCGAGCGCGACGCGACCGACGCCGGCTTCGCGTCATCACGCACGGTGACGCTGCCGACAACGGATCCGCCGGCGCCGAGCATCCATGTCGGCGAGCTCACCGGCGGCCGCCGTTTGCTTTCCGACGATGAGGCGCTGCTCGATGCCGCGGCGGTGATTGCAGCGCGGCGTATCGACGCGATTCGCCTGACGCTCGAGCGCTACGAAACGCAGTTGCGCGAAGAAGAGATGCAGAAGCTGGCGGCCGAGGCCGAGCTGAAGGCGCTGCGCGCGCAGGTGAACCCGCACTTCCTTTTCAACGCCCTGACGACGATTGGCTACCTGATTGAAACCGCGCCGCCGCGGGCGATGCAGACGCTGCTGCGGTTGACGCGGCTGCTGCGCGGCGTGCTGCGGCCCGAGGGCGAGTTCACGACGGTCGGCCGCGAACTGGAACTCGTCGAGCACTATCTCGACATCGAGCGCGAGCGCTTCGAGGAACGCCTGCGCGTGCGGATTGACGTGCCGCCGGCGCTGCGCGGCGTGCCGATTCCAGCCCTGGTGATCCAACCGCTGGTCGAGAACGCCATCAAGCACGGTGTGGCGCCGAGCATCAGCGGCGGCGACGTCGAGGTTGCCGTCGCCGTGCTGCCAGCGACGGGGCAATTGCGCATCACCGTGACCAACACGGGGAGTCCGCTGGCGCCGCAGGCGCAGCGAGGCGGCGATCACGTCGGTCTCGACAATGTCGAACGCCGGCTCGCCGGTCACTACGGAACCGCGGCGCATCTCACCCTCGGCGCCGATCCGCTGCGCGGCACGGTGGCCGAACTGCTGCTGCCGCTCGGCGACGCGCGCACACGACACGAGGAGGTCCATGCCGAAGCCGCTGCGCGTCGTGCTCGCGGATGACGAACGTCCGGCGCGGCGATTCCTGGCGAATCTGCTCGAGACGTTTCCGGATGTCAGCCTCGTCGGCGAGGCCGGCAACGGTCATGAAGCGCTCGAGGTGATCGAGCGCACGCACCCGCATCTGGTGCTGCTGGACCTGCAGATGCCGGAGCTTGGCGGACTCGACACGGCGCGGCTGCTCAAGGCCGGCGTCGCCCCGGCGATCGCCTTCGTCACCGCCTACGACGAGTTCGCGGTGCAGGCGTTCGAACTGAATGCGGTGGATTACCTGCTGAAGCCGGTGGAGCGCGAACGGTTGGCGGAGACGCTCACGCGCGTGCGCGATCGCGCTCGTGATGACGACAACGAACGCGTGCGCGAGTTGACCGCGGCGTCAGCCGCCATCGACACCGCGACCAGGCGGGCGTATCTCGAACGCATTCCCGTGCGCCGGCGCGACGAAGTGGTGATCCTCCCCGTTCGCCAACTGGCGTCGATCACCGCCGAAGGGGAACTGCTGCACCTGACCACGGTCGGCAACGAGCGCTACACCATCTCGCACCGCCTGCACGCGCTGGAGTCGAAGCTGGATCCGCGCCGCTTCGTCCGCCTGAGCCGCGGCACCCTCGCCGCGCTCGATCAGATCCAGCGCGTCAGCCCGATGCCCGGCGGCACCTTTCAGGTCACGCTTGCGAATGGTCAGACCCTGCAAGTGAGCCGCATCCAATCGCGCGCCCTGCGAGACACCTTGTTACGGCTGTAAGAGAGACCACGAAGGCTCGAAGGGCTCCTTGTTGATCACGAAGGGCGCGAAGGACACAAAGGCAGGACACCGCGACGGCACGAAGGCGTCTATTCCTTTGCGTTCTTCGCGCTCTTCGTGCTCCTTCGCGCCTTCGTGGTTTCTTTACTCCGTCCGTAACGCGATCAACGGATCCACCGTCGTTGCGCGGCGGGCGGGGGCCAGGCAGGCCAGCGTCGCGGCGAGCAGGAACGCGACCGAGACGCCGATGAGGATGAGCGGGTCGCGCGGGGTGGTTTGATACAGGTACGCCGAGAGCACTCGACTGGCGACGGCGGCCGCGGCAATGCCCAGCACCAGGCCAATCGCCACCATCGTCAGGCCCTGGCGCAGCACCATGGCGAGCACCGCACCGCGACTGGCGCCGAGCGCCATGCGGACACCGAATTCGCGCGTGCGCTGCGTCACCGACGTGGCGATGACGCCGCCGATGCCGGCAAGCGTGACGAGCAGCGCGAGACCAGCGAACACCGTCAGCAGCGTCGCCGTGAGGCGCGGCGCCGCCAGGGCTTCACTGCGAAGATCGTCCAGCGTCTGCACCGCTTCCACCGGCTGATTCGGATCGACAGCGTGCACCGTGTCACGCAGCATCTGCGCGAAGCCCGCCGGGTTGCCGGCCGTGCGCACCAGGATCTGTCCGGCGATGTTGAACGGCGCCTGCGACAGCGGTACGTAGATCTGCGCCACGGTTTCCTGCGCCAGCCCGAACTGCCGCACGTCGCCGACGACACCGACGACGGTGACCCATGTCTCGCCGCGATTCACCGAGATGCGCGTGCCGACGGGATCGGTGCCGTCCCAGTAGCGCGTCATCGCGCGGTTGATCACCGCCACCGGCAGACTCTCGGCCGTGTCGGTGCCGGTGAACGAGCGCCCCGACACGACGGGGATACCAATGGTTTCGAAGTAACGATCGCTGGCAACGCGCACATCCGTCGTCGGTCGGCGATCGGGATCGTCCGTGACGCGTCCGTCGATGTCGAACCGCGTCGTTCCCGGAGCCGTGCCCGCGAGCGGCACGGCGTTCGTGATGGCTGCCGACACCACGCCTGGTTGTCCTTCCAGACGATCCAGAATCGGCAGATACAACCGCCGCAGCGCGTTGATGTTGCCGTAGCGCGAGAAGTTGCCATACACCTGCGCCGACAACACCCCTTCCGATCGATAGCCCGCGTCCACCTGCTGCAGGCGATAGAACGAGGCGAGCAGCAGCCCGGCACCGACGAGCAGCACGACCGACACCGCCACCTGCGCGACGATGAGCGCACTCTGCATGGTGCGGCGGCCACCGCTGTCGCCGGCTTGATTGCTGCCCTGCTTGAGCGCGGAGGTGAGACTGACGCACGCGCCCATCGCCGGCAGCGTTCCGAAGACGATGCCGGTGACGATGGAGATGAGCATGGTGAAGCCGAGCACCGGCAGGTCCAGCGCCACTTCGCCCGTGCGCGCCGTGAAGCGGCCGACGAACGTCGTCAGCATGCCGATGGTGGCCCACGCGAACAGCACGCCGATGACGCCGCCGAGCGTGGCCAGCAGCGTGCTTTCGGTGAGCAGTTGGCGAATGAGACGGGCGCGGCCGGCGCCGAGTGCGCTGCGTAGCGCGAGTTCGCGATCGCGGCCGAGCATGCGCGCCAGCGTCAGGTTGGCGACATTCGCGCAGGCGATCAGCAGGACGAGGCTGGTGATGCCGAGCAGCAGCAACAGCAGCTCCCGCGCGCCTTCGGTGAGCGCGGAGCGCACGTCCACCGTCGTCGCCTGGAAGCCGGACGATTCCGGACGATAGACGCCGCTGTGATCCTGCGTGAAGCGCTGGTTGATCGTCGCCACGGTCGACGCGGCCTGTTCGTGTGAGTGGCCGTCCTTGAGCCGGCCGAACACGCTCAGCGCGGCAAAGGCGCGGCGGTTGCGCGGGATCGTGCGTTCGGCAGCGGCGCGGAACGGGCATGCCAGCACCGGCATGTAGACGTCGTTTTCCTGCGGGTAGTGCGGCACGTTCGGCAGCACGCCGATGACGCGATGCGGCCGGTCGTTCATCTCGAACACCTGGCCGATGATGTTCGGGTCGCCGCCGAACTTCGTCCGCCAGTAAGTGTGGCTCAACACCAGCACCGCCTCCGCGCCCTCCACATCGTCCGCGGCGACGAACGTGCGGCCGAGGATTGGCTGGATGCCGAGCAGATCGAA
>JADZCY010000098.1 GCA_020851325.1 Acidobacteriota bacterium
CACGATGGTGCGCCACGGAGGTGCTCCACGAGGGTGTGGCACGGGGGGCTCACGAACGTGCGGCGCGGAGGTGCGCTACGCTGTGCCACACGATGGTGCGGAATCGCGTCGCCCTCGCGGTCGTGGTGATTGGCGGGCTCGCCGGCGCGACCTCAGCCGCGGCGCAGTTCCGTGCCGGGACGACGCTGGTCGTCGTCGATGTGGCGGTTACCGACCGCGACGCCTGCTGTTGATGGTAGGTCCTAAGTCCTAGGTCTTAGGAGAAAACTACTTGCCACGGATCTTGGCTTCGTGGACAGAAGCTCTTGCCTAGGACCTAGGACCTAAGACCTAAGACCTAAGACCTAGCTCAGTGCCCTGATCACATCCCAGCGCGTGATGATGTAAGTCTCGTCGCTCTTGAAGTCGCGGACGAGGACGGCGGGGCTCTGATCGGTGAGCATGCCGGCCAGCGCGTCGACGTCGGTGGAGATATCGGCAAACGGAATCGCCGGCTCCATGATCGCGTCGACAGGTCCCTTCAGCAGTTCGGGGTTCTTGACGATCTCCTCGAACAGCCGGCTCTCGCTCACCGAGCCGATCAGGCGGCCGTCGGCGGTGACCGGCAACTGCGAGAACGCGTGCTCGGTCATCAGGTTGGCTGCCGTCGACACCGCCGCCGCGCGGTCGATCGTCGTCAGGCGCGCCTTGGTGCGGTCGGCGACGAGGTCCTTCGCGGTCAGCCCCTTCTTGTCGACGAAACCCTTCTCGCGCATCCAGTCGGGGTTGTACATCTTGCCGAGATAGCGCGTGCCGTGGTCGTGGAAGATGACGACAACGGTTTCGCCGGCCTTGAAGCGATCGGCAAGCTGCATCAACCCCGCCATGGCCGAACCGGCGGAGTTGCCGGCGAAGATGCCTTCTTCGCGCGCGATGCGGCTGGTCATGATCGCGGCGTCGCGGTCGGTGACCTTCTCGAAGTGATCGATCACCGAGAAGTCGACGTTCTGCGGCAGGAAGTCCTCGCCGATGCCCTCGGTGATGTAGGGATAGATCTCGTTCTTGTCGAAGACGCCGGTCTCCTTGTACTTCTTGAACACCGACCCGTAGGTGTCGATGCCCCAGCACTTCACCGACGGCTTCTGTTCCTTCAGGAACTTGCCGGTGCCGCAGATGGTGCCGCCGGTGCCGACGCCGACGACGAGGTGATCGACCTTGCCGTCCGTCTGCGCCCAGATCTCCGGGCCGGTCTGCTCGTAGTGCGCCTGCGCGTTCGACGGGTTGTCGTACTGATTCGCCTTCCAGCTGTTCGGCGTCTCGCGCTCGAGTCGCGACGACACCGAATAGTACGAGCGCGGATCCTCGGGATCGACATCCGTCGGGCAGACGATCACGTCGGCGCCGAACGCACGGAGCGCGTCCACCTTTTCCTTCGACTGCTTGTCGGTGGTGGTGAAGATGCAGCGATAGCCCTTGACGACGGCGGCAATGGCGAGGCCCATGCCGGTATTGCCCGAGGTGCCTTCGATGATGGTGCCGCCCGGCTTGAGACGGCCATCGCGCTCGGCGTCTTCGATCATCTTCACCGCCATGCGGTCCTTGATCGAATTGCCGGGGTTGAACGTCTCGACCTTGGCCAGCACGTCGGCGGCGACAAGACCCTTCGTCAGGCGGTTGATGCGCACCAGCGGCGTGTGGCCGATGGTATCGAGGATGGTGTCGGCAATCTTCTTGGTCATGTAGGTCCGAGAAAAGGGAAGCCCCGATTCTACCCCGCGGCCACTTCGCGCCAGCTCACGCGCCCCCCAAGCCCTCCAAGCCCCAAGCCGTTCAAGCCCCAAGCCCTTCAAGCCCCAAGCCCTTCAAGCCCTTCAAGCCCTCCAAGCCGTTCAAGCCCTCCAAGCCGTTCAAGCCGTTCAAGCCTCCAATCCGTCTGCGAGCCGCGTTACACTCGCCTTCGCCTGGAGGACACCCGCATGCGTGCCGTGATTCCTGCTCTGTGTAGTGCGCTCGTTCTGGCCGGCCTCCCGTACGCGATGGGCGCGCAGGCGCCGGCGTCCCCGGCGCCGCAGTCTCCGCCGCCGCAGGCCCCGGCACCGGTGGCCGATCCGTACGCGACCAACGCGGCTGCCGGCACGACGACGTTCCCGCTGGCCGCGCCGGCCGGTGTCGACAGCAGAGCGCTCGACGTGCCGCCGCCGCTGTCCACCAACACCGGCGCCTTCGATCCGGCGACGTGGCGGTTCGGCAGCGCGTTCGCGCCGCCCACCGGTGCGCTCGTCTGGAATCCGGTGAAGGCCAAGTTGCAGCAGGGCGGGAAGGTCACCGGCGGCACGCTCTTCGCCGCGACCGATCCGAGCACCTACTGCGCGATGGCGAGTGCCGGCTACGACTTCATCTGGACCGAGATGCAGCACGATCAGCGCGACTGGCAGGCCGTGGCGCGGATGTGGCGCACGTGTCCGCACGCGAAGGCGGTGCCCGGCGTGCGTGTGGCCTACACCGATGAGCGCGAGATTCAACACGCGCT
Source organism: Acidobacteriota bacterium (assembly GCA_020851325.1). Classification (GTDB taxonomy): domain Bacteria; phylum Acidobacteriota; class Vicinamibacteria; order Vicinamibacterales; family UBA2999; genus VFZN01. The sequence continues at coordinate 2,510 of JADZCY010000098.1, forward strand.
GGACGCCGGCGCGCTCGTCCTGGTCGTGCCGACGGTGGACTCGGTGGAGGAAGCGCGCGAAGTGGTGGAGTGGACGTACTTTCCGCCGCTCGGCCGTCGCAGCAATGGCGGCGGTCAGGCGTTCGACGCATCCATGTGGGGCGGCGTGCCCGGCGGCTACCGCGCCACCGCCAACGACAACATCGTGTTGATCGTGATGATCGAAACGCTGGAAGGCGTGAAGAACGCCGCCGCGATCGCGAAGGTGCCTGGTGTGTCGGCGGTGTTCGCGGCGAGCGGCGATCTCGCGAACTTCTCCGGCTATCGCCAGGGCCAACCCGACTACGAACGTCTGATCAACATCGTGCACGACGCGGCGATCGGTGCCGGCGTGCGGCTCTGTGGTCCGCTGGCGTGGCGCGACCGGCCGGACTTCACGTGCTTCCAGGCCGGCAGCGAAACCGCCGCGATTGCCCGCGGTGTGGCGGCGGAGTTGGGACCGCTGACGCACACACAGGGTAGAGTGTCGGCCGGGCCGCTGGCAACGCTGGCGCGGCCGCAGCCGTGACGGCGCTGGAAAAGCGATGCCGTTCAACCCAATTGGTGGAGAGCCACGCGCGTCGGCTGGGTAGCAGGTGGCAGGTAGCGGGTTGCAGCCCCAAGCCCTCCAAGCCCCAAGCCCTTCAAGCCCCCTGCCTTCGAGCCCCAAGCCCTTCAAGCCCCAAGCCCTCCAAGCCGTTCCAGCCCCCCAGCCCCCCAGCCCTCCAGTCTTGCTATGTCGCCCCATCGTCCGATCATGCTGGCCGAAGTACTGCGGCATCTGCAGCCGCGGCCGGGCGACGTCGTGGTGGATGCGACGCTGGGCGGCGGCGGACACGCGCGTCGGTTGCTCGAGGCCGTGCACCCCGGTGGGCGATTGATTGCGCTCGATGTCGATCCGATCGAACGGCCGCGCACCGAGGCGCTGCTGCGCCGTGAGGGGTTTGATACGGATGTCCTGCGCGTGCACGGGCGCAGCTTTGCCGAGTTGCCCGATGTGCTGACCGAGGAGCATGTTGCCGGCGCCGACGTCATCCTCGTCGACCTTGGCGTCTCGGCGATGCAGCACGACACGGCGTCGCGCGGCTTCAGCTACAAGCTGCCCGGTCCGCTGGACCTGCGCATGAACCCGTCGCTTGGCGAGCCCGCATCGGCCCTGGTCGCGCGAACGAGCGCCGGTGCACTGGCCGCGATACTGCGCGAGCACGCGGACGAACCGCAAGCGGAGATCATCGCGACGACGATCAAGCAGCATGTGATCGAGACGACGCATGGCCTCGACCGTGTGTTGCGGATCGCGCTGGCGCGCGTGCAGCCGCCGCTGGCGAAAGCCGAGGTGAAGCGATCGGTGCGACGGTCCTTTCAAGCGCTGCGCATCGCCGTCAACGACGAGTTCGCGGCGCTCGACACGCTGCTGCGCGTGCTGCCGGCGTGTCTGGCGCCTGGCGGTCGTGTCGCGATCATCACGTTCCACTCCGGCGAAGACAACCGCGTCGAGCGCGCGTTCCGCGACGGATATGAAGCTGGTGTCTACGACGCCATCGCACACGACCCGGTCCGCTCGGAAAAGGCGGAGACCTTCTCGAACCGGCGCGCCGCGGCGGCAAGGCTCAGGTGGGGGAGGAAAAGGTGCTGAAAGGTGCTGAAAGGTGCTGAGAGGTGCTGAGAGGTGCTGAAAGGTGCCGGGCTTGCCGCGCCGTAGCGCGTGAGCGCGGAAACGGGTGCTGAAGGGTGCTGAAGGGTGCTGAAAGGTGCTGAAGGTGCTGGGCTTGCCGTGCCGTGGCGCGTGAGCGCGGAGGCGGGTGCTGAAAGGTGCGCGGAGCGTGTCTCGCCGTAGCGCGAAGCGCGAAGGCGGGGTACTCTGCTGAAGCGTGATTGGGCTGGGACCGGAGAACGAGGGCAAGCGAGGCAGCGGCACGGGCTGGCAGGCGCGGTTTTCCCCGCACGTGTTGATGGTGCCGTTGATGTTCGTGCTGATGCTGCCGCTGGTGCGCGGCGTCATCGTGTCCGGCATCCACTGGTGGCATTCCGACAGCTATCGGCAGGCGACCTTCGTCATGGACGAGTTCGGCGTCAGCGACGGAGTCCCCTACATCGCCGGCCATCTCGACGGTGACAGCGAGCCGCGGCGGCTCGTGGCCATCGAAGAAGATGGCGCGCGCCTCGTCAAGGCCGCCCCCTCGATCGCGTTCACGCCCGGTGCGGCGGTGGACGTCTGGCACTCCGATCGCGCCCCGCGCGTCATGCTCTTCGGCGACGAAGTCAACGACGTGCCGATCGTCGCCATGCCCGAGCGGCCGGGCTTGTTCTCGCTCGTCGCCTACGCGATGGGGGTCGTCGGCACCGTCATCCTCGGCTTCTGGATGACGATGTGGGTGGCGGCGCGATTCTCGAGAGACTTCGGAGACGGCACGATCTGGCCGGCCGACCGCCGTCAGGTGTAACGACGACGGCCAGGGCGCCGCAGCGGGCGTCCCATGGCAGAATGCGGGGCCAGGCGATCCCTCACATCCGTCCGGCGACCGCGGACGGGCGACGCTACGCTGCGCGCCTTACGGTTCTACACGCACCTCGGCTGGACGCTCGATCGGATCGACGACGAAGGCAACGCGATATTCCGCAAGTCGCTGGAGGAGACGCGATGACCGATCACGCGGGCACGGTTCACACTCGTCGTCTTGGGCCGGACGATCGCGCCCTCGCTCGGGTGACGTTCGGGCTGATGGCCGCCGTCTTCGACGTGGAATCGAGGCCGCTCAGCGACAGCTACATCGACACGCTCCTCGCGCGCGATGATTTCTTCGCGGTGGCGGCGCTGCTGAATGGCGAGGTCATCGGCGGCATCACCACACATGCGCTGCCGATGACCACATCGGAGCGGCGCGCCGCGTTCATCTACGACGTCGCCGTGCACGCCGCGCACCAGCGCACCGGTGTCGGCCGCCGGATGATGCAGACGCTGCGCGACGCGCTCCGCTCGGCCGGGATCGGCGAGGTGTTCGTGCCGGCGGACAACGAAGACACCCACGCGCTGCGCTTCTACGAGGCGCTCGGCGGCGCCGCGCAGCCGGTGACCATCTTCGACTTCGACTGGGCCATGCCGGCGTCCCGTGCAGAGCGCGGTGCATGATTCACACCGGTCACCATCGCCGCGTGGCGGCGCTATACGACATTCACGGCAACCTGCCGGCGCTCGAAGCGGTGCTGCACGAACTCAATGCCGTGCACGTCGACCGCGTCATCGTCGGCGGCGATGTCTACCCGGGACCGATGGCGAACGAGTGCCTCGTCCGTCTGATGGCACTCGAGATCCCGGTGTCGTTCCTGATGGGAAACGGCGATCGCGAGGTCCTCGCCGCCCGCGAAGGCCGCGTCAGTGACACCGTTCCAGCGGCGGTTCGAGCGGCACTCGCGTGGAACGCGGAACATCTCGCCGTCGAACAGGCGACCGCGGTTGCCTCGTGGCCGGCGACGGTGACGGCGGAGGTCGAAGGCGTTGGCGAGGTTCTCTTCTGCCACGCGACACCGGACAGTGACACCACGGTCGTCACACGCGCAACACCGGATGACCTGTTGGTGACGCGAATGCAGGCACCTGACGTCGCTCTCGTCGTCTGCGGCCACACGCACATGGCGTTCGACCGCCGCGTCGGCACGCTGCGCGTGGTGAATGCAGGCAGCATCGGCATGCCGTTTGGCTTGCCGGGTGCGCACTGGGCGCTCCTCGGCCCGGACGTGCAACTGCGCCACACCGCCTACGACCTGGAGGACGCGGCGCGGCGTATCAGCGTCTCCGCATATCCGGGTGCCGCCGATTTTGGCGACCGTCACGTTCGCCACCCGCCGACGGAGCGCCAGATGCTCGACGCCTTTGCCGCGCAAGCTGGCGCATCTCCCTAGGCCCGACAGACGCGGACCGCATCAACGGTCGGCGCGCGATTGACTGTGGTAGGCTCCGCGTCTGCAACGTCGTCCTCGTTCGCGTCACTATCCGCCGAGGAGTGTCCCCATGCCCCAGTACGTCATCGAGCGCAACATCCCCGGCGCCGGCAAGCTGTCGGCGTCCGATCTCAAGGCCATCTCGCTGAAGTCGTGTGACGTGCTGAACCAGATGGGTCCGAAGATCCAGTGGGTCCACAGCTATGTCACCGGCGACAAAGTGTTCTGCATCTACCGCGCACCGAACGCCGACATGATCCGCGAGCACGCGCGACTCGGCGGCTTCCCGGCCGACAACGTCGCCGAAGTCGCCGCCGTGATCGACCCCACCACGGCGGAGTAGCCGCGCCGCCGCATGGCACGCCCGCGCGCGACGACAACGACAGCGGGGTATTCCGGCACGCCGCTCTGGAAGAAGCTCGGCATCATAGCGGGATCGCGTGTCTTCGTCGTGCACGCGCCGGCGGACTATCGCGCCTGGCTGACTCCGCTGCCAGACGACGTGACGTTTCAGCGCGGGCTGTCGCGCGACACCGACGTCGTTCACCTCTTCACGACGCGCGCCGCCGAGTTGATGGCCGAGACCAGCCGCTGGCGTCATCAGATGCGGCCGGACGCGGCCATCTGGGTATCGTGGCCGAAGAAGGCGTCGCAGGTGCCGACCGACATCACCGAAGACCGCATCCGCGACATCGTCCTGCCGATGGGCCTCGTCGACGTCAAGGTGTGCGCCGTCAGCGAGGTGTGGTCGGGGCTGAAGCTGATGATCCGCCGCGAACTGCGTCGCGCGTGACGGACGGCGGCCGGGCCGTGTACTCTGTTCGAGAATGATCGTTCGCGCGTTTCAGGTTCTGCGGCGGCTGGCCGCGCTTGCCGGCTGCCTGCTGCTGCTCACGGCGTCGGCCGCGGCACAAACCTCCGATCCCGATCCGCCGGCGTCGCCGCCGCGTCTGCGCCGCTGGGTTGACGTGCAGCATCTGCAGCTTGGCAGCCGCTTCCGCTGGGTTGAAACCTCGAGCGGGCGTCTCACCTCGAGCACCGTGCAGTGGCAGCCGCAGGTGCGCGCGCGCTTTCTTGCCGACGCCGACGGCCGCCTCACCGTGCACATCGGCGCGTTCGGCGGACGTAACTTCATCGGCGGTTGGGACAACACGGCTGCTGGTCTTGGCGAAGAGAACCACGACTTCAACGTCAAGCAGTTGTTCGTCGCCGGGCGTCTCAACGGCGGTGTGGAAGTGCAGGCCGGCAGCCTGTATTTCGATCGCGGCGAGAACACCGAGCTCATCTCGTACGACAACGACGCCTACCTCGATGGCGAGCGCATCACCCTGCGGCGCGCGCAGGGACGCGTGTCGGAACTGGCCGTCACCGCGGGATACTTTGGCGACTTCACCAAGCCCAACGTGTTCGCGCGGATGAACC
>JADZCY010000099.1 GCA_020851325.1 Acidobacteriota bacterium
GCATCGGCGCTGCGCGCGATGAGGTCTTCGCTACGATACGCGTCGATCGCCGCGAGACCGGCGGCGCAGGCGAGCGGTGATCCACCGAAGGTGCTGCCGTGGGCCCCGGGCGTGAGCGCTGCGCGCACGCGCGCGGTGTAGGCCAGCGCGCCCATCGGGAAGCCGCCGCCCAGGCCTTTGGCCAGGCACATGATGTCGGGCATCAGCCCGACGTGTTCGATCGCAAACCACTTGCCGGTGCGGCCGAACCCGGTCTGGATCTCGTCGACGATGAGGAGCGCGCCGCGTTCGCGGCAGACGCGTTCAGCGGTGGTGAAGAACTCGGCGCTACCGAGGTTCACGCCGCTCTCGCCCTGGACGACTTCGACGATCACCGCCGCGGTCTGCTCCGTCACCGCGGCGTCCAGCGCCGCCGCATCGTTGAACGGCACGTGCGTCGTCTCGAGCAGCGGGCCGAAGCCTTCGCGATACTTCGGCTCCCACGTCACCGACAGCGCGCCGAATGTGCGGCCGTGAAACCCCTTTGTCGTCGACACGAACGCCTGGCGTCCGGTGACGAGCCGCGCGAACTTGAGCGCGCCGTCGACGGCTTCGGCGCCGCTGTTGCAGAGAAACGCGTGTGACAGATGCGTCGGCAGCACACTGGTCAACGCTTCGGCAAACCGCGCGCGCGTGTCGTTGTAGAGATAACTGGGGCACAGCGCGAGCGTCGCCGCCTGCTCGGCGATGGCCTTCGTCACGCCTGGATGGCAATGCCCGAGCATCGCCACGCCCTGCGCGGAGCCGAGGTCGAGATAGCGCTGGCCTGTCGTGTCGAACAGCCAGCAGCCCTCACCGCGCGAGAAGACGATGTCGCCCCGCCGCGCGGTGGTCCCGCCCAGCACCCGTTCTTCAATCGCCGCCAAGTCACTCATACGCCGACCTCAGGAAACCACGAAGGCACGAAGGGGCACGACCCTTCGACTGCGCTCAGGGCACGAGGGGCGCGAAGAACTCGAAGGGAAACAAGCTTTCGCACCTTTCAGCACCCTTCAGCACCTGTCAGCACCCTTACGAGATGTGCGTGCCCTCACCACCGAGCGCCCGCGTGATGGGCTGGGCGACGCGACCATCGGCGAAGATTACCTTGCCGACGCCGCCTTCGATGGCCTCCACCGCGCCCATCACCTTCTTTTTCATACGCCCTTCGGCGAACTGCATGAAGCGGTCGGCCTCGCGCCGCGGGATCTCGGTGATCAGCGTTGATTCGTCGGGGAACTGCCGCAGCAGGCCGCGTTGATCGGTCAGGATGACGAGCGCTTCGGCGCCGAGCGCGCCCGCCACCATTGCCGCGGCGCGATCACCGTCGACGTTGATCGCGTCGCCGGCCGTGGACGCGCCCGGCGGTGTCAGCACTGGGAAGTAGCCCGCGCCCGTCAGCAGCGACAGCAGCGCCGTGTTCACCTTGTCGACCGTGCCGGTCCAGTCGTCACGCAGCACCATCCGACGCCCGTCCACCTTGATGCGCAGCGTGTCCTTGCGCGTGCCTTCGAAGATGCGGCCGTCGAGCCCCGACAGTCCAACCGCATTGACGCCGGCGCGCTGGAGCTTCTCGACCCACATCTTGTTCAACTGGCCGCAGTACACCATCTCGAAGATCTCGAGCGTGCGCCGATCCGTCCGCCGGCTGACGTGACCCGTCTCGCTGGTGACGAACTGCGCCGGATGTCCGAGCGCTTCGGCCACCTGGTTGGTCGTCTGCGCGCCGCCGTGCACGAGGATCAATTCCGTCCCCGCCGCACGCAGCGCGACGATGTCCGCAACCACCGCGTCGACGTCGAGCGTCGTTCCACCACCGACTTTGACAACGAGCATACGGAAGAACCTGGAGGGCTTGGAAGGCTTGGAGGGCTTGGAGGGCTGCTAAATCGGATGCATTCCCGGGAACTCGAGTCCCAGTGTTTCGTCCCAGCCGTGCATCAGGTTCGCGCACTGCAGCGCGGTGCCGGCGGCGCCCTTCATCAGGTTGTCGATGGCGCACAGCGCGACGACGCGGCGGGTACCGGCGTCGAATTCGAAGCCGACGTCGGCGAAGTTGCTGCCGGACAGAATCTTCGGCTCGGGATAGCGATACAGGCCGGTGCGTTCCTTGACGATGCGCACGAACGGTTCCTGTCCATACGTCTCGCGATACGCCTTCCAGATGTCGCGCTCGGCAACACCGTCGCGGACGAAGACGTGCGCGGTGGCCAGCACGCCGCGGACGTTGTCCACGGCCGTGGCGCTCAGGTGCACCTCGGTGGTGACGCCTGCGAGGGCGAGCGCCTGCAGCACTTCCGCGGTGTGACGATGACCCGTCGGCGCGAAGCTGCGCATGACGCCGGCGCGTTCGGGGTGATGCGTCGAATCGCCTGACGCAGCGCCGCCTTCGCTGCTGCCAACCTTCACTTCACAGATGACGCCGCGCGCGGTGTCGATCAGCCCGGCCTTCGCCAGCGGCCATATCGCGAGCGTGGTGGCCGTGGCGTTGCAGCCGACGCCGCTCACGTAGTGCGCGCCGCTCAGGTCCGCGCGGTGCAGTTCCGGCAGGCCGTAAACGAACTTCGCCAGCCACGCCGGATTCGCGTGCGGCTTGCCGTACCAGCGGTCGTAGCCGGAGACATCGCGCAGGCGGAAATCCGCGCTCAAGTCGACGATGCGTGGCGCGAGCGCGGCCATGGCGTCGATGCGTCCCATCGCGCCGCCGTGCGGCAGGCACAGGAACAGCAGATCGCACGGCTCGAGCGCCGACGCGCTCGTGAACTTCAGCGGCGCGCGTCCGCCGCGCGAGGACGGACGCAGATTCGGATGCGTGAAGTGAACGAACTGGCCATCGAGCCGTTCGCTCGTCACCTGCCGGATCTCGACGTTCGGGTGCGAGATCAGCAGGCGCAGCAGTTCGCCGCCGGTATAGCCCGAGGCCCCGACGATGGAGGCCGTGACGCGTGTGCTCATGACTTACGCGGAGGCGCCGTCGGCGAGTGAGATGGCGGCCAGGCGCGTCGAGTCGTCGGCGGTGAAGCCGTTGGCGGCGTCCCAGCCATCACGCGCGACCGCGAGGCAGAAGTCCACCATGCGCTCGGGAATGTTCACGTTGGTCGGCGCGATGCTGTTGCGGAACTCCATCGTGTAGTTCACTTCGTTCACCAGCAGGCCGCGATCCGGATCCTCGAACAGATCCAGCGCCACCACGCCGCCGCCGCAGGCGCGGGCCGCGCGCGTGCAGATGTCGGCGATCTCCGGCGTCACCGGGCAGTTGGCGGAGGTGCCGCCGCGCGCCGTGTTGGTGATCCAGTTCGCCGAGTTGCGGTAGATCGCGCAGATGGTCTCCGGCCCCACCTGGAAGGCGCGGATGTCGCGTCCCGGCTTCTGCACGTACTCCTGGATGTAGAAGATGCTGTGGTGATAGCTGCCGAGGGTTTCCTTGTGCTCGAGGATCGACTCGGCGGCGTCGCGATCGTTCACCTTGCTCAGCAGGCGGCCCCACGATCCCACCGTCGGCTTGAGCACCGCGGGATACCCGAGCCGTTCGATCGCCTCGAGCGCGCTTTCCGGCGTGTAGGCGACCAACGCCTTCGGCTGCGGCACGCCGGCCGCCGCCAGCGCGCTGGTGGTCATCAACTTGTTGCCGCAGATGTCGGCGACGAGCGCCGTGTTCACCGTCCTGACGCCCTGATCGTTGAGGATCTTCAGGCTGTAGAGCGCGCGGCTGTGATTGATGCAGCGCTCGACGATGACGTCGTAGTCCTGGTAGGGGTGCTGGCGGACGTCGGTGATGTCGAAGATCAGTTTCTGATCGTCCAGCAGGTCGAGCGAGATGCCGCGCTTTTCGAACGCCTCGAACAGCAGCTTCTCTTCGACGCGGACGCGGCTGTAGAGGACACCAACCCGCGGCAGCTTACTCACCCCAGTCCTCTTCCTCCTGAGGAGCCAGGGACAGGGTCAGCGGTTCGAGCGCGGTGACTTCCAGTTCGGCTCCGCAGCCGGGGCACTGGGCAATCTCGTTCTGCATCACGTTGGTCAACGTGACGTCGGCGAAACACTCCGGGCACTGCGCGGTCCCGGTCGCGGTCTGCAAGGCCATGCGGCGACTCTCCTCGTCCAAACGTCCGATTTTATACGAGCTGGGACAGACTTCGCCTGGCGGGACTGCCTCTGTCGTCGGGACGGCCGTTCGTTCGGGAGCGACAGACCCAGTTCCGCCGAACAATCACGTCGGGAGGGCCTTCAAGTTCGCTCAGGGCAAAGCGGCAGACCGCGGGCGTCAGTCGTTGTGATGGAGTTCGTACTCGCGCTGGGCGCGGGCGAGTTCGCCGCCGCGGACCTTGTCGCGTTTGGCGGCGGCCTTCAGCGCCAGGGCGTGCGTGCCGGACGACTTCACCGCCGGCGCGGTGACGAGCCGTTCCAGATCGGTCGCCGCGCAGGCCGGACACGCCGGCGTGTCGCCGGTGCGCACGAGCCGCTCGAACTCGTGTCCACAACTCTTGCAGCTGTAGTCGTAGATGGGCATGGGGTGATTATGACAGGAGTCGGGAGGCGGGAGGCGGGAGGCGGGAGGCGGGCGGCGGGAGGCGGGCGGAGCGGCGCGGGCCGGGACGGACTTCGTCTCGCGGGACTGCCTCTGTTGCCGGGACGGGCACTTGCTCGGGAGTGTCGCCTCAGTTCCAGCCGACGGTCCGGCCCTCAGTCCCGTCGAGCGACTCGGTCCGGGGCCGCGACGAACCGCCGTGCGCGCAGGCTGGCGCGGTGCAAGATAGTCCGGTGACTGCACGTGCCTTGATGAGTGTCGCGAGTGCGGTGATCGTGCTGGCGCTTGGCTTCGCCGCTGCGGCGCCGGCTCAGGTGGCGGTACCGGTCGAGCCGCGGTTCGAAAGCGTCGTGGCGCTGGCGAAGGCGCTGCCGCGACTGCGGAGCCTGCTCGTCTCCGAAGACGGCGCGCTCGTGCTCGAGCGCTACTTCAACGGCGCGCGCGCGACGACTGCGGCCAACGTCAAGTCGGCGTCCAAGAGCATCCTGTCCGCGCTGGTGGGCCGGGCGCTGATGCTCGGGCACGTGGCGTCGGTCTCGACGCCGATCTCCACGTATCTGCCCGTCGAGATGGCCGCGGCGGTCAAGACCGACGCGCGCAAGGCCGGCATCACCATCGAACACCTGTTGACGATGAAGACGGGGCTGGAGTCGACCAGCGGGCGCAACTACGGACCGTGGGTGCGGAGCGCCAACTGGGTGCGCTTCGCGCTGGCGCGGCCGATGATTGCCGACCCGGGCACGGCCATCGAATACAGCACCGGCAACAGCCACGTCCTGTCCGCCGTGCTGACGCGCGCGACGAAGCAGACCACGTTCCAGTTCGCGCAGACGGCCCTGGCCGGGCCGCTCGGCTTCCGCCTGTCACCCTGGCCCCGCGATCCGCAGGGCATCTACTTCGGCGGCAACGACATGCTGCTGACGCCGCGACAGATGGTCGCGATCGGCGAGCTCTATCTGAACGACGGGCGGCTGGGCGACACGCGTTTGTTTCCAGACGGCTGGGTTGCCGCCACCGCCACCCCGCGCGGCCGATCGCGCTGGGGCAGCGACCGCGAGTACGGCTACGGCTGGTGGACGCGATCGCTCGCCGGCACCTCCAGCTTCTACGCCTGGGGCTACGGCGGCCAATTCATCTTCGTCGTCCCCGACAGGCGCCTGGTGATCGTGACGACGTCCGACCCGAACGTGAGTCAGGAACGCCGCGACCACCTGGACGCCATCTACGAGATGGCTGAGAGGATCGTGTCGGGCATTGGGTGATTGAGGGATCGGGGGATTGGGCGATTGTTGTTGACGGGCAATTGGCAATTACGTGATTCATCTGTGCCATCTGTGTCATCTGTGGCCAACGAGGACTGGAGGACTGGGGGGCTGGAGGACTGGGGGGCTGGAGGACAGCAGCAGGCTTGGATGGCTTGCGGCTTGAAGGGCTTGGCCTTCATCTGTGCTGTCTGTGTCATCTGTGTCATCTGTGGCCTGTGGCCTGTGTCATCCGTGGCCTGTGGCATCTGTGGCATGCTGTCGCCGGCCGGACCCGTGGCAGATGGCCCGGTTGGCGTGACAGGAAAAGGGGGAGTCGTGATGTTGCAGTATGTGCGCGTGGGAGTGATGGCAGGAGCGGCGGCGATGGCCGTCGGGATCGGGCATGGCGTGCTGGCCCAGAGCGGCGCGGCGATGCCGCCGGTGAACACGGCAGCCAATCCGTTCCAGACCATCGAGAACCATTTCAAGCTGCCCGCCGGGCGGACCTGGGGCTCGACGAGCGCCGTGGACATCGACAAGGACGGCCGCACCATCTGGGTGGCCGAGCGCTGCAGCGCCAATTCCTGCTGGGACGCCGCCAAGGGCGAGATGTCCCCGCTCGACACCGTGCTCAAGTTCGACAACTCCGGCAAGCTGCTGCTCAGCACCGGCAAGGGCCTGATGGTGTTCCCGCACGGCATCCACGTCGACCGCGACGGCAACATCTGGGTGACCGACGGCAACGACAACATGCCGCGTCGCCGCCCCGGTCAGCCGGCCGACACGCCGCTGCCGGCGCCGCCGGCCAAGGTGGTCGGCCATCAGGTCCACAAGTTCAGCCCCGACGGCAAGCTGCTGATGTCGCTCGGCAAGCCGGGCGGCAACCAGCCGGGACAGCCGGTCGATCCCGGCTCCTTCTATCAGCCGAACGACGTCATCACCTATCCGAACGGCGACATCCTGGTGACCGAAGGCCACGGCAACGCGCCGCCGTCCACCGCGCGACTGATTCGCTTCGACAAGACCGGCAAGTTCCTGCGTGAGTTCGGCAAGATGGGCACCGGGCCCGAGGGCGAGTTCATGCAGCCGCACGGCCTGGCGTTCGATTCGCGCGGACGTTTGTTCGTCGCCGATCGCTCCAACAACCGCATCCAGATCCTCGACGCGGAAACCTACAAGACGCTCGACACCTGGTATCAGTTCAGCCGGTTGAGCGGCATCTTCATCGACAAGAACGACATGATCTACGGCGCCGACTCGGAGTCGGGTTCAGTGAACCCGCCGCACGGCGCGTGGATGCGCGGCATCCGCATCGGCAGCGCGAAGGACGGCAAGGTGCAGTACTTCATCCCCGATCCGTCGAGCGTCGGCGAGACGTTCGCGATGGTGGACGGCAAGCCGAAGATGACCAAGGCCGATGGTTCGGCCGGATCGACCGGCACGCTGGCCGCCGAGGGCGTGGCGGTGGACGCCGACGGCAACATCTACGGCGCCGAAGTGGGACCTCGCGCCGTCAAGAAGTACGTCAGGAAATAGCCACTGGCGACTTGAATCATTGAGCAGATAGCAGCGGTCGTCGCTCGCGAGGGCGGCCGCGCTATCTGCTACCTGCTATCCGCGACCTGTTCCCACCGTCGCACCCGTCCCGACACCCACCACAGCGCCACCGCCGTCACGATCATCGCGATCATCCAGCGCATCACGCTGGCCCACGCCGCGGCGTCGAGCACCGGCGTCGGGAACTGCGCCAGCGCGTCGTAGCGCTCCGTCATCCAGTGCCACGCCGTGTGCGCAACCACGGCCGACACCAGGACCACGCCCATGCGTTCGGGCACGACCTTGGTGAAGAGCAGGCCGAGCGCGGGAATCAGCACGGCCAGCACCACCAGTTGTCCGAGTTCGACGCCGACGTTGAACGCCAGCAGCGACGACAGCAGGTGATTGCCGGCAAACTGCAGCCGTTCGCGCAGCAGGAACGAGAAGCCGAAGCCGTGGATCAGGCCGAAGGCAAACGTCATCACCCACCGCCGCTCGATCCCGGCCCCGACGATGTTCTCGATGGCCATGTAGAAGATGGACGCGGCGATGAGGGTTTCGACGAGCGGTGGGAACCACAGCGCGTCCGGCGCCACGTCGTACGCCGAGGCGATGAGCGTCACCGAGTGCGCCACGGTGAACGCGGTGACGATCAACACGAGCGGACGGAAGCGGCGGAACGGAATCACCAGGCAGAGCAGGAACAGCAGGTGATCGGTGCCGTCGAGGATGTGCCAGAAGCCTTCCTTGACGAACAGCCACGCCGCCTGGTGCCAGCGCGGATCGAGTTCGACGGTGCCGACATCGGCGTGGACGTCGAAGACGCGTTCGGGCTTGTCGGGTGACAGGAAGCGCAGGCCGACGTTCACCTGGAGTCCGAGCCTGGTGAAGCCCGGATGGATGGCGAACTGCGACTGGTCGGAGCTGATCGGATACTCGAACAGCACGTCGAGCACGCCTTGCTCCCACACCAGGTTGGCGTCGTCGGGCAGGGGCGGCGCCTGCACGTTGGCGAGCGCGCTGTCGTAGTCGGTGAAGGCGCGGCTCGACGGCAGGTCGGCGCGCACGGCGGCCACCGTCGGCTTCGGCAGTGCCCGGCCATTCTCGAACAGCTCGACGAAGTCGGAAATCCACATCGTCGCGGCGTCGTGCAGCGCCTGGTCCGCCTGCGAGATGACCACGTAGTCGTCGGGCGTCACCGGCACGCTGACGTCGCGCAGCGAGGCCAGCGGCGCGCGGACGAGAAAGCGCATGGTCCGGCCTTCCGGCTTGAGGAAGGCGAGGACGGTGACCTCGTTGGGGACTTCGTGAGCGGATGAGCCGGTTTGGAACGCGAGGACGAGGAGCAGGGCCAGAAATCGGCGCGCGCGCATGATGGTGCCGCAGGTTACCACGCCGGTCGGACGGGAGGCGGGAGGCGGGAGACGGGAGGCGGGAGACGGGAGGCGGGAGGCGCGAGCGCGGGAGACGGGAAACGGGAGACGGGAGGCGGGAGGCGCGAGGCGGGAGGCGGGAGGCGGGAGGCGCGAGCGCGGGAGACACGCGAAGTCTCGCCGAAGCGCACAGCGCGAAGGCGGAAAGCACGAAGTGCGAAGGCGGATGACGAGGACCGATGTATACTCCGTCAGTTTTCTTCGAGGAGGCGCTGATGGCGCGTGGACTGAGATCGCGGAAATTCGTTGGAGTGGCGCTCGGGGCGCTGCTCGTCGGTCTGGGCATCGGCCAGGCCATGCTCGATCGGGCGTCGGCCCAGGCCAAGGAGGCGCCACGGTTCGAGGTCGATCCGTTCTGGCCCAAGCCCATGCCCAACAACTGGGTCCTCGGCCAGACCATCGGCCTGACGGTGGACGATCGCGATCACGTGTGGCTGATCCACCGTGGCAACGATCCGGGCAACCTCGATCGGACGGAACTGGCGTTTCCGGCCGCCAACCAGCCGCGTGTCAGCGAGTGCTGCCAGGCGGCGCCGCCGGTGCTGGAATTCGACGCCGAGGGCAATCTGGTCGGCAGCTGGGGCGGCCCGAAGGCCGGTGCGCCTTACGCCTGGCCCGAATCGAACCACGGCATCGTCGTCGATCACAAGGGCTTCGTGTGGATTGGCGGCAACGGCGGTCCTGACGCGCACATCCTGAAGTTCCGCCGCGACGGCACGTTCGTGGCGCAGTACGGCAAGCCGGGCGCCCGCAAGGATCCGGCGTCGCCCGACGCCAAGCCGGTCTTCACCGCCGACAGCAAGGACATGAACAACTTCGGCCGCGTCGCCAAGATCTTCATCGATCCGAAGGCGAACGAAGGCTATGTGTCCGACGGCTACCTGAATCACCGCGTCGCCGTCATCGACCTCGACAGCGGCAAGATCAAGCGCATGTGGGGCGCCTACGGCAAGCCGCCAACCGACGATCCGCTGCCGCGCTACAACCCGGCCGATCCGCCGGCGCAGCAGTTCCGCAACCCGGTGCACTGCGCCGAGATGGCGGTGGATGGGCTCGTCTATGTGTGTGACCGCCCGAACGACCGCGTCCAGATCTTCAAGTCGGATGGCACGTTCGTGAAGGAAGTGTTCGTCGAGAAGCAGACGCTGTCGGACGGTTCGGTGTGGGACATCGCCTTCTCGAAGGACGCGCAGCAGCGCTTCCTCTACATGGCGGATGGCGCCAACGAACACGTGCGCATCTTCGATCGGCAGTCGATGCAGGAGCTCACGCACTTCGGCTACGGCGGCCGTCAGCCCGGCATGTTCCTCGGCGTGCACAGCATTGCCGTGGACTCGAAGGGCAACATCTTCACGACCGAAACCTACACCGGCAAGCGCCTGCAGAAGTTCGTGATGAAGGGGCTCGGCCCCATCGCCAAGCCCAGCACGGCGCCGACGCCGTGGCCGGCGAAGACGGGCAACTAGGCCGCTTCGCGGATCGGATCAAAGGCGCGGTTCCTCACGGGACCGCGCCTTTTCTTTTTGGGACCGCCCGCCTTCGCGCTGCGCGCTTCGGCGCGGCGGTGGGGCATCAGGGAAAGCCGCAGCCCCCGTGGGCAAGAGTCCTTGTCCTAGGACCTAGGACCTAAGACCTACCTTCAACAGCGGGATGGCGCCGCCCCGTGGGCAAGAGTCCTTGTCCTAGGACCTAAGACCTAGGACCTAGGCCCTAGTCGAAACTGACCTTCCATCCGACGCCCACCTTCAACAGCGGGATGGCGCCGCCCGCGAGGCGAAACTCGCCGAAGAATCCCTTGTCGTGCGCGAAGCCGACCATGTAGTTCAAGCCGGCGCTGACGTCGGTGCCGAAGTCGTAGCGGTCGTCGCTCAACCGCCGCATCACCACCGCGGGACCGCCGCCCGTGACCAGCGACCATTCGCCCGATAGCGGGAAACCGTAGATGAAGTCGACGTTGATGATCGCCATCCGCAGGCCGTTGCCGACGCCACCGTCGATGCCCGGCCGCAGGCTGAAGCCGCCGCCCAGATCCGGCGACTGCCAGAAGACACCGCCGTAGACCTGCTCAGGGTCGACCGAAACCCCACCCGTGAACCCGATCGCCTGCTGTGCCGCCGCCGGCTGCGTGCAAACCAGTGCCGCCGCGAACATGACGGCCGCGGCGAATCGTCCCTTCGTGATGACCATGCCCACCTCGGTGTACGCTGCCTAACAAGATTCATTCCACTGTGTCCGCGCCGCACCCTCAGGCCCTCGATTATCCCTTCGTCCGCGCGTTCGCCGCCGGCCGCTTCTGCGCCGTCGCCGGCTATCAGATCATCGCCGTCAGCGTCGGTTGGCAACTTTACGAGCGCACCGGACAGGCGTGGGCGCTTGGGCTCGTCGGCCTGTTCGAAGTGGCGCCGGTCCTGCTGCTGATGATGGCGGCGGGCGCGACGGCCGATCGCGTACCGCGCCGCTTCATCGGCATGGCCGCGCACGGTCTGCTGGCGCTCGCCGCCGCTGGACTCGCGCTCGCCTCGTCGCAATCGGCGCCGGTGTGGGTCGTCTACGCGCTCGTCGTTGTCGTCGGCATCGGCCGCGCCTTCGCCGCGCCGGCTGTGAACACAATCTTGCCGCAACTGCTGCCGCCGGCCGTGTTCGCGAACTTGAACGCGTGGGTGGCCTCGACGGGACAACTCGCGGCGATCGCCGGTCCCGCCATCGGTGGCGTGATCATCGCCGTCACGGGCGGTGCCACCGCCGCGTTTGCCGCCGCCGCGCTCGCGGAACTGTCGTTCGTACTGCTGCTGACGCGCGTGCCCGCCGCACCAGCCGCGCGTCTGGGCCGACCGCGGGGCGGGATCTTCGACGGCTTGTCATTCGTCGCCCGCCAGCCGGTGTTTCTGGCCGCGATCAGTCTGGATCTGCTGGCGGTGCTCTTTGGCGGCGCCGTCGCGCTGCTGCCGATCTTCGCGCGCGACATCCTGCACGCCGGCCCGACGGGCCTCGGCTGGCTTCGCGCCGCACCCGCCGCCGGCGCCCTGACAATGGCGCTGGTGACGACGCAGTTGTCGGCGTGGGAACGGCCTGGGCGGGTGCTGTTGATCGCGGTGGCCGGGTTCGGCGCGGCCATGGTGGGCTTCGGCCTCTCGCGTTCGCTCCTCTTCTCGCTCTGCTGTCTGTTTCTCGCCGGCGTCTGCGACAACATCAGCGTCGTCATTCGGCAGACGCTGGAGCAGGTGATCACGCCGGACCATCTGCGCGGCCGCGTGGCGGCGGTGAAGACGTTGTTCGTGAGCATGTCGAACGAGATCGGCGCGTTCGAGAGCGGCGCGACGGCGGCGATCTTCGGGCCGGTCGCCTCGGTGGTGGGCGGCGGGCTGATCACCGTCGGTCTGGTCGGCGTCGTGCGCTGGGGCTGGCCCGTGCTGTCGCGGCTGGGACCTCTTCACACGCTGCGGCCGATCGAGGAGAATGCGTCCCTGTGAGCATCGCCCGCACGTTGATCTTGAAGATCTCCGACAACACGTGGTTGCGCGAACACGGCACGCGCATCGGCTTCGTCCGCCGCGCGGTGTCACGCTTCATGCCGGGCGAGACGTTCGACGACATGCTCGGCGCCGCCCGCGCGCTGGAAGCGTCGGGCATTGCGTCGGTGTTCACGCGGCTGGGTGAGAACGTCCGCGATCGCGCCGAGGCCGACGCCGTCGCCGCGCACTATCTCGACGGCATCGCCCGCATCCGCACGCTCGGCATCTCGTGCGAGCCGTCGATCAAGTTGACGCAGCTGGGCCTCGACATCGATCCGGCGCTGGCGTGGACGCACGCGCTGGCGCTGGCGCAGGCGGCGTCCGCGGCCGGCAGTTATTTCTGGGTCGACATGGAGCAGTCGCCGTATGTCGATCGCACGCTGGGTCTCGTACGACGCCTGCGCGACGAAGTGCCGCAGGTGGGCGTGTGCCTGCAGGCGTATCTGCGCCGCACGCCGGCGGATCTCGCCGACATGCAGGCGCGCGGCATCGGTGTGCGTCTGGTGAAGGGCGCCTACAACGAGCCGGCGGATGTCGCGTGGCCGCAGAAGTCCGACGTCGACGCGCAATACGCCGAACTCGCATACCGGATGATCAGCGTCGAGGGCCGCGCCGCCGGATCACGCGCGGTGTTCGGCACGCACGACCTGACGATCGTCGAGCAGATCCGCGCCCGTGCCGCGGCCACCGATGTGCCACCGGCCGCGTACGAGTTCCACATGCTTTACGGCATCCAGCGCGAAGGGCAGTTGCGCCTCTCCCGCGAACGCGCCATCGTCCGCATCCTGATCGCGTATGGCGACTACTGGTTCCCGTGGTACATGCGCCGTCTTGCCGAGCGGCCGGCGAACGTGGGCTTCGTGATCAGAAGTCTATTCAGCCGCTGAAGCGCCCCAGATGAGAGATGGGCCACAGATGCCACAGACGTAAGACAAGCCGCAGATGCGCAGATGTAACACAGGCCGCAGATTGCACAGATGACACAGACACAAGACAGGCCGCAGATGCGCAGATGAATCGCTCATTTTCCCGTTGCCGATCAGCAACAATCGCCAATCGCCCGATCTGGCAATTGCCAATGCTCGGGCCACTCACTGGTGCTGGCAGTTGCGCTATCGAACAATGGCCAGCGTGTGTGCACCGCGCCTGACACGCATCGAGTGATCGGTCTTGACGAGCACGACGCGCGAAGGGTCGGCAGGGTCTGTGGCGATGCGCCAGAAGTCGATCGACCTGGCCCTCGCTGATCTGCGTGCGCGCGTCGGGCTCGTCACTCTTTACGGCCACCCTGCACAGGCCGGCGCTGTGCCTCCGATGCCAACGCCGCCACGAGCGCGGCCAGGCGTTCCCGTTGCGCGCGAGACGGTGGGCGCCGGATGGTGCAGGTGTTTCGAGCCACAGATGGGAAGAGGCCGCCGATGCGCACCTGAATCGCCAATTGCCCTTCACCGATTGGCAACAATCGCCAATCACGCGATCTGGCAATTGCCAATGCTCGCGCCACCCGCGCGATCTCTATCTCTCTTCTGTCCTGATCTTCCTGACCTTTCGCTCTTCCTCTTCCTGGATCCTCTGAAGGTCCATGCGGTGTTCGGCTTCCAGTTTGGCGCGAGCCTCTGGCTCCCAGGTCTTCGCCAGTGACGACTGGAAGAGGATGTTCTCCTGCGCCAGCTTCGCCTGCGTCGCCTGCCGTACGTCGGCGATGCGGGCCTTCTGATCCTCGGTCAGCGGCCGTTCGACGTCGCCGCGTTCGGCGTCTTTCTGTTTGAGCCGCGCCATCGCGATCTCGAGTGCGCTCTTCGGGGCGTCATCGTCGGTCATGGCGCGATGATAGCAGCCGCTGCGTGATACCGTGCGGAGGTGGACGAACTCGAGATCTTCAACCGCATCGGCGTGGACGGCTTCACACGTCTGGTGGCGGCGTTCTATCGACAGGTGCCGGGCGACGACATCCTCGGCCCGATGTATCCAGACGATGACATGGCCGGCGCCGAAGAGCGCCTGCGCGAGTTCCTGATCGGCCGCTTCGGTGGTCCGCAGACCTACATGGAAAAGCGCGGGCATCCGCGCCTGCGCATGCGACATGCGCCGTATCGTCTGGACGAGGGCGCGCGCGATCGCTGGGTGCGCCTGATGGATGTGGCGCTGGACGAGAGCGTGCTGCCCGAGGACGTCACCGTCACGCTGCGGCAGTTCTTCCACGGCACGGCGACGTTTCTTCGCAATAGCTGATTGCGGAGGACTGGTGGAGTGGAGGGCTGGAGGGCTGGGGGGCTGGAGGGCTGACGTACACTTTGGTGATGCGAGAGGTAGCGATCACGCAGCAGATATCGATGGGCGTCGCCGTGGATGCCCGCATCGGCGGCCACGTGCTGCGTCTGGATGAACCGCACGGCCATGGCGGGCTGGGCACTGACAGCGGCCCGACACCGACCGAGACCTTGCTGGCGGCGGTGGCGGCGTGCGAGGCGATGACGCTGCGCCTCTACGTCGCGCGCAAGGGATGGGACCTGCGCGACATCCGCGTGCGGATGACGGCGTCCACCGTCGATGGCGCGTTCGTGATCGTGCGCAAGCTGGAACTGGATGGCGACCTCGATACGGCGCAGCGCGCGCGCCTGCTCGAAATCGCCGGACGCTGCCCGGTCCAGCGCGCCATCACCGGCCAAGTCCGGGTCGTCGATGCGCCGGAATGACGGCAGCCGATACGGTTCCGGTGGTGCGCGGTAAGACAAACCATTACAATCGCCGGAAAGCCGTCATGTATTCTCGGGACTGATAGTCCGAGGGAAGCACCGGGTGAGGCGGGTTCCTGGTTAGCCGCAGCGTCTCACCCGGTTTTTTTCGATGCACCGCTCGCCGGTGCGTTCTTTTGGGGGGCAGCGTCCATGTTCGAGAACGAGTTCGGGAAGAGCCTCGATCGCCGTAGTTTCCTCCGCGGCTCGGCCCTCTTCGCGGGAGCCCTGGGCCTCGCGGTGGTGCCGGCCCTCGCGCAGCAGTCCGCACAGCAGCCGCCCGAGAAGAAGGAAGAACCGAAGGACCCGTTCGCCGACGACAAGGACAAGAAGGACGGCGAGAAGAAGCTCATCGACGACGAGGGCCGCGAATACCGCGTCTGCCCGCAGTGCGGCTACAACATGTACAAGCAGGGTCGCATGTGGGTGTGTGACAACTGCGGCTACTCCTACGTGGAATAGCCAGAACGGGAGAACGAAAATGGCCCGGTTCCCTTCGCGGGGAGCCGGGCCATTTTTCTTTGGTCCTAAGTCCTAGGTCCAAAGTCCTAGGTCCTAGGTCTTAGGCAAAAACCGGTGTCACGAATGCAGGCACTCGGATCTGGTGCGCGGAATGAAGTCAGCCCGTGGTCAGAATGTCTTGCCTAGGACCTA
>JADZCY010000100.1 GCA_020851325.1 Acidobacteriota bacterium
GCGACGTCACCTACAACGCCATCACCACCGACTTCTGGCAGAACCTCGACGCCGTCACCGGCCCGGACCACTGGGAGATGTACGGCACCACCGGCGACGCCAAGGGCCAGCCGGTGCAGATCAACCATCCCTCGCACGGCTCACCGTGGTGCCGCATCCGCCGCATCATGGTCGGCGCGGCGTACAGCTAGTCGTCAACAGCCCGAAACACGAAGGATTCAAGAGCCCGAAACACGAAGGTCACGAAGGACGCGAAGGGACGCACGAAGCCAGCTTTTCAAAGACAAACATTTGAAGAGTTCCTTCGTGTGATTCCTTCGTGTCTTCGTGCTCTTCGTGTTTCGGGCTCTTTCCGTCAGGCCGTCAGCGCGTAGCTGACGATGTTGATGGCGAACTTCGTGTTGTCGTCGCGCTGGAAGCGTTTGTTCCGCCAGTCGTAGTCCCACTCGCAGCCGTAGTCCTTGTTCGAATACAGCACGCCGAGGCGGCCCTGGTGTTCGACGCCGCGCAGGTAGTCGTGCACGAGGTCGTCGCCCCAACCGTTCAGTTCGTGCGCGGTTTGCGGCGGGCCGTCGTCGAAGGGGAAGTAGGCGCGGTACAGCGGGTGCGCGTTGGGCAGCTTCGCCAGCGTGGTCGACTGCGGGAAGATGCGCCGCATCTCGGCTTCGAACGACACCGCATAGAGCCCGGCGACGTCGTGATTGCAGTCGTCGGAGAAGAGCAGTCCACCACGTTCGACGTAGGTGCGTAGCCGCTCGCGCTCCTTGTCGCTGAAGCGCACCAGCTTGTGTCCCGTCATGAACAGGAACGGAAACGCCGGCAACTCGTCCGAGTCGGCCGTGATCACCACTTCTTCCGGATACACCGGAATGTTCGTGTACTCGACGACCGAGTTGAGGACGTTGGCGGCGACCTTCGGGTTGTAGTCCCAGTCCCCCGAGTCGTAGCGCAGCCGTGCGAACACGAACTCGTGCGCGCGCGGGCCGCCGCGCCCCTGGGCCGGCGTCCGCTGCTGCGCCTGCACGGGCATCGCCGCCGCCGTCAGGACGGTTGAGACAGCGGCAAGGAACTCGCGTCGAGTAGGCGCGGCCATGATCCCAGCCTACGCCGGAGCGACGGCCTGAAGATAGCGCGACGGCAGCGCATGCGCGATGCTGCCACGCAGCAACTGCGACGCGGCGACGACACCGTCGAGCGAGACGCCCGTTTCGATGCCGAGACCGTGCAGCATGTAGAGCAGATCCTCGGTCGCCAGATTGCCCGACGCGCCGGGCGCATATGGACAACCGCCGAGTCCGCCGGCAGCGCTGTCGAACGTGGTGACGCCGTACTGCAGGCCGGCCAGGACGTTCGCGAGTGCCGTGCCTCGCGTGTCGTGGAAGTGCAGCGCGACCTTCTCGAGCGGCACCTGTCGCGTGACCGCATCCAGCACGTCCGGCACCTGACCGGGATGCGCGACGCCAATCGTGTCGCTGACGCCAATCTCGAACACGCCGAGATCCAGCAGGCGTGCGGCGACGTCCGCGACGCGAGATGGCGGCACGTGACCTTCGAAGGGACAGCCGAAGCACGTGGACAGGTACCCGCGCACGCGCATGCCGTCGGCCAGCGCGGCGTCGCACACGGCGCGGTAGGTGACCAGCGACTCGTCGATGGACTGGTTGATGTTCCTGCGGCTGAACGTCTCCGACGCGGCCGCGAAGATGGCAATCTCGCGGACGCCGGCGTCTTTCGCGCGCGCCAGGCCGGCCAGGTTGGGAACGAGCGCGGTGTAACGCACACCGTCCTGCCGCGTGATGCCGGCAAAGACCTCGGCGGCGTCGGCCATCTGCGGTACCCACTTCGGCGAGACGAAGGCCGAGACTTCGATCACCTGATGGCCGGCGGCGCTCAGCGCATCGACGAACGCGATCTTGCGTTCCGTCGGCACGACGCCCTTTTCATTCTGCAGGCCATCGCGCGGGCCGACCTCGACGACAGTGACGCGGGATGCCAGCGTCGCGCTCATGCGAGGTCCACCAGCGGCACGTCCGGCTGCACCAGGTCGCCCACCGCGCACCGCACGGTCTTGACCACGCCCGCCTGCGGCGCCTTGATCGGCAGTTCCATCTTCATCGCTTCGAGCACCATCACCGTCTCGCCTTCGGTAACGGCCTGTCCGGGTTCGACAAGGATCTTCACGACGGTCGCCGGCATCGGCGCGGTCATCGCCCCGGCGCCATGCGCCTTGCGGCGCGCCCCGGCGGCAGCGCCGGTCTCGAGCACGGCCACCTGTCCGTCCACCGACACCCAGCGGGTATCGCCGGCCGCGGCAACGGCAACATGCCAGCGGCGGTTGCCGTCCGACACGAGGTACGTCCCGCTCGACTCCGGCTCGACGGTGAACCGCGTGTCGTCGAGCAGCACGTGGCCGTCCGGACTGACGCGCGCCTGCACGGTGCGATCGCCCAGACGCAGGATGATGACGGTCATCGGCTGCGCCACCCCCCGAGCGTCACGAA
>JADZCY010000101.1 GCA_020851325.1 Acidobacteriota bacterium
AGTAGCGGCCGCTCGATGGATCGCGTTGTGCAACCAGAGTGTGTTGCGCGCGACACCCTCCCTTACCCCAGAGACGCACGCGGTTCACACCTCTGGAGGCACCAATGTGTAGTCGAAATCTTCTTACGTTTGCCCTTACCAGCGCTCTGCTGTGCACGTCGGCCGTGCCTGTGCTGGCGCAGGCGCCGGCCACCGGCGACATCGGCGCTCAGGTCACCGTGCTCCGGCTTGGCGAGTTCGACACCACGACCGTCGGCGGCGGCGTGCAGGCATCGTGGCCCATCGCACCGTGGCTGGCGGTGGACGGCATGCTCAGCCTCTTCCCTGGCGGCGACGACGACGATCTCAACATCGTCGAGCGGCAGCGCAAGGTGCTGGGGCTGGTTGGTCTTCGCGCCGGACACAGCATGGGGCAGCTCGATTTCTACGCTCGCGCTCGTCCGGGCTTTCTCAACTTCGCTGAGCAGGATTCGGTACCCTGCATCCTGATCGTGCCGGCGCCGCTCTCGTGCACGATCGGCACGGGCTACACCGCCTTTGCGACCGAGCTCGGCGTCGGCGCGCGCATGCGTCTGACCCAAGACAGCCGCTGGTTGATCAATGTCGACCTCGGCGACCTGCTGGTGCGCTACGCGCCAGAGGGAGAGTTCCGCCGTGACAGCGACATCGCCGACATCCGCGATTCGCTGCTGACGCACAACCTGGTCTTCAACATCGGGTTGAACTGGCGCTTCTGAGCATGGCCGGGCATGACCGCGCCGAAGGAGTAGCACGATGACACCAAAGAACATCATCTGTCTCTGGTACGACAAGGACGCCGAAGCGGCGGCGCGTTTCTATGCGGAGACGTTTCCTGACAGCAAGGTGACGGCCGTCCGCAAGGCGCCGAGTGATTTCCCTGGTGGCAAGAAGGGCGACGTGCTCACCGTGCATTTCACCGTGTGCGGCGTGCCGTGCCTCGGGCTGAACGGTGGCCCGACCTTCAAGCACAGCGAGGCCTTCTCGTTCCAGATCGCGACCGACACGCAGGAGGAAACCGATCGCTACTGGAATGCGATTGTCGGCAACGGCGGCGAAGAGAGCCAGTGCGGCTGGTGCCGCGATCGCTGGGGGCTGTCGTGGCAGATCACGCCGCGTGTGCTGACCGACGCGATGGCTGCCGGTGGCGCCGAGGCGAAGCGCGCCTTCGAGGCGATGATGCCGATGAAGAAGATCGACATCGCGACGATCGAGGCCGCGCGGCGCGGTTGATCGTCATCGCCGTCACGCCGGCGGCGACGCCGGCATCGTCGAGAACGCCACCATCTCGACGAGGCGCTCGATGCGAACGATGCTCTCCACTCGTCCCACTTCGTCGATGACGACGACCGGCATGAAGCGCATGTCGGCGTCACGTGCCAGGGCGCGGCGAAGAACGTCGCGAGCCGGGCTGGACGCCTTCACGCGCATCACCTCGACGCTCGACCGCCGGTCCGGCGCGAACAACCGGACCGGCCGGT
This sequence comes from Acidobacteriota bacterium, assembly GCA_020851325.1. Lineage (GTDB taxonomy): Bacteria > Acidobacteriota > Vicinamibacteria > Vicinamibacterales > UBA2999 > VFZN01. The sequence continues at coordinate 1,500 of JADZCY010000101.1, forward strand.
GCCACTCGTCGACGACAACCACTGTGCGATCAGACGAGGGCGCGATCGCCGAGGGATCGTCAATGGAGACGATGCGCGGCTCTTCGGCAATCAGCGTGATTGCCTGACCCGCGCGTCGTGCGTCCTGCCACGACAACAGCGCCGCCGTCGCCGCCGGATCGATGCCGGTCCACGACGGCTGCGGCTTGCCGAGCAGGTAGCCTTGCGCGAGCGGCACTTCGAGGCGCACCAGCGCCTGGAGTTCCGCCCGCGTTTCCACACCTTCGGCGATGATCCAGCCGTCGAGGCGTCCAGCGAACGATCCCATCATCTCGATCAGCGCCAGCTTCGCCGCGTCCTGATCGCAGCCGTCGACGAATACGCGATCGAGTTTGACGAAGTTCGGCTTCAGCGCCAGCACGTGATTCAGGCTGGCAAACCCCGAGCCGGCGTCGTCCACGGCAAACCCGCCGCCGAGCGCGCGCACCGCGGCGATGCAGGTGCGCACGGCGTCGTAGTCGGCGATCGCCGCGTGTTCGGTGACCTCGACGATGACGTTGTCGAGGCGACGGCCGTTGGACACGAGGCTGCGCCACAGCGGCGACACCAGCAGTTCCGGACTCACGTTGATGGTGAGGAAGCAGTTCGGCGGCAGCGCGCTCACCGCCTCCAGCGCGCGTCGCGCTGCAAGGATCTCGAGGTCGAGCGCGCACCCGCGCCGCGCTGCTTCACGAAACCACACGTCGGGCGACGCCGCGATCGGTCCGTCGAAACGCGCGAGCGCCTCAAAGCCGGTGACGATGCCGCGGGTGAGGTCGGCGATCGGCTGAAAGCGCATAGAGACACGCGCTGGTTCCCGCAGGACGAGATCCAGCGCGGTGTCCCAGTCGTCACGGGGCGCGACGCGCCGGCGGACGATCTCGAGCGGGCTGTGTGAGCTCACGACGCAAAGCCGGCGTCAACCGGCGTGTGAGTGCGAACTACGCGGCCTGGGTCTTGATGGCGGCGACGACGCGCTCGACCAGCGCGGCCGGAACC
>JADZCY010000102.1 GCA_020851325.1 Acidobacteriota bacterium
GCCGAATCGAGCCGCAAGTGGCGCGCGTGCTGGCGCAGGCGGACCCGAACCTGACGGTGATTGGCGTGCGAACGCTGGCCGAGCAGGTGACGCGTACGTTCGATCAGCAGCGTGCGGTCGCCAGCCTTGCGGGGCTCTTCGGCATCGTCGCACTGGTGCTGGCGGCGATCGGTCTGTACGGCGTGACGGCGTATTCGGTGGCGCGGCGCACGAGCGAGATCGGCGTGCGCATGGCACTCGGCGCGGACCGCTCACGCGTGATTGCGCTGGTGCTGAGCGGCGCGTTCAGACGCGTTGCCGTCGGACTGGCGCTTGGCTTACCACTGGCTGTCGGCGCTGGGTATCTCTTGTCGGCGCAGTTGTACGGCGTGCCCTTCTGGGATCCACCGGCGCTCGGCCTGGCCACCATGTCACTCGCGCTGGCGGCGTTCGCGGCGTCCGCCGTGCCGGCCTCACGTGCCGCGTCGCTCGCACCTATGACAGCACTGCGGACGGAATAGGAAGGGACCGCCCGCCTCCGCGCTCCGCGCTACGGCGGCGGTGGGAACAGAGGACCGCGGCTTTCGCCGCGGTAAGGGCATCAGAGGGAACGAAAGGACCGCACTTCGCGCGGTGGGGGGCTTCCTCAACGGCCAGCCCGTTCCTACCGTGCCGCAAGGCGCGGTCCTGATGTCCTACCGCGACGAAGGCGCGGTCCTTGTTGTCTACGCTCGCCCCGCGAAGTCGCGCGTTTCGGTGTGCACCTTGATGCGCTCGCCTTCCTTGATGAAGAGCGGCACGCGCACTTCGAGGCCGGTGTCGAGCGTCGCCGGCTTGGTAACACCACCGCTGGCGGTGTCGCCCTTCACGCCGGGCTCGGTGGCGGTCACCGTCAGTTCGACGATCGGCGGAAGCTGAATACCGATCGGACGACCGTTGAACTTCTGCACCTGCACGAGCAGGTTGTCGGAGAGCAGCAGGCGATCGTCACCCATCATGTCGAACGGCAGCGTGAGGGTTTCGAAGCTGGCCTGATCCATGAAGTGACAGCCGTCGCCGTCGCTGTACAGATACGCGGCGGGGATGAAGTCCAGGTCCGGTTCCTTGAACTTCTCCCCCGCCTTGAAGGTCTTGTCGAAGACCGCCTGCGTGATCATGTTGCGCATCTTCAGGCGGACCAGCGTCTGGCCGCCGCGCGCGGTGGGTTTCGAGACCTCGACGTCGATGCAGTGATACGGCGCGTCCTCGAACTCGAAGTACATCTTGCGCTTGATCTCGATTGCTTCCAGCAGTGCGGCCATGGCCCTTCATGGTACTTCGGCCGCACCGCTGTGAGCTACTTCCGATCGAGCGAGACGGCTTCGTCGAAGCGGACGCGCAGCACGGTGCCCGAGGGCAGATCGACGTTGCGGCCCTCGGTGGCCACCAGCACGCCGCCGCCGCCGACGAGGATGCCGGTGACCGCGCCCTTCAAGCCGCCGAGGATGCCGCCGAGGATGGCGCCCACCGCCGACCCGGCGCCGATGCGGCCGGCCTCGCCCTTCAGGCCTTCGCTTTCGAGTGCCTGCGTCACCAGCACGCGCGTGTCGTAAGTGCGGCCCGACACGATCAGTTTCGTGAACGTGACGCTGAGGCTGCCCTTGCGATCGGTGCGCGTCGCCGGTTCGACGGCGGCGACGTAACCGGTGATGCGCGAACCCGCCGGCACCAGCAGTTCATCGCCCTGATACAAGTGCACCAGCGTCGTCGCTTCGACGGGGTCTTCCACCTTGGTGGTGCCGGAGTTGAGCGGCGTCTGCAGGCGCACGTCGAGTTCGGTGCCGACGGCTACCGTGCGTCCATCCGGGGCCGGGCCGGCCAGGTCGCCGGTGCGGCGCATGAAGCGATCGATGCGACCGGACAAGTCCTGGCGGTCGCGCTCGCTCACCGATTCACCTCGGCGGCTGCGCACGCGCAGGTAGGCGAGGTCGTCCTGCATCTCCTGGAGATCACGCTCGAGGCTGCTGCGGTCGGACACCGAGGCGCGAGCTTCGGCGCGCGCGAACGATGCCTTCGCTTCCTCGACGCGGCGCTCGAGCGTTGGCAGGTCGGGGGCCGACTGAGCCACGACGGCCGCCGCCAGCAAGAATGTCCCAATGATTGTCCACAGTCGCTGCATCTCTACCCCCTCCTGGTGCCCGATATGCGGTCTGGCTCTTGCACAGCAAGGCATGTGCCGCGCGCAGTTAAGATGTGTCTGCTGAGTTTCGCGTGAAGGAGAAAGTCACAATGAGCCGTTTCTCCCGGGTCTGCCGCCGCCGAACCACCTCGATGGCGCTGGTGATGACGATGAGCGTGGCGCTGGTGAGCGCCCAGACGCGCATCGTGCCTCCCAAGAACAAATACTCACCCGAGGAGGACGTCAAGCTCGGCCGCGAAGCCGCGGCTGAAGTCCGGCAGGAGTATCCGATCATCGAGGACCGCGACATCGACGGTTATCTCGATGAACTGGGACGCCGCCTGGTCGCCGTGGCGCCGGCGGATCTGAAGCATCCGGCGTTCGAGTACTCGTTCACGCCGGTCAACCTGAAAGAGATCAACGCCTTCGCGCTGCCGGGCGGACCGATGTTCGTCAATCGCGGCATGTTCACCGCCGCAAGTTCCGAAGGCGAAGTGATCGGCGTGATGGCGCACGAGTTGAGCCACGTGCTGCTGCGCCACGGCACCGCCAACGCGACGAAGGCGCAGGGCTTTCAACTCGGCGCGCTTGCCGGTGCCATTGCCGGCGCGGTGATCGGCGGCGGTTGGGGTCAGGCGATCTCGCAGGGATCGCAGTTCGGTCTCGGCACGTGGCTGTTGAAGTACAGCCGCGACTACGAGAAGCAGGCAGATCTGCTCGGCGCGCAGATCATGGCCCGCGCCGGCTACGATCCGCGTGATCTCGCGCGGATGTTCGAAACGATTCAGAAGGAATCGTCCGGCGCGCCGCCGCAGTGGTTGAGCAGCCATCCGAATCCCGGCAATCGATCGCAGTACATCGCCGACGAAGCGGCGAAGCTGACGATTGCCAACCGCCCCGATCAGAGCGGCTTCACGCGTGTGAAGGCGCGCTTCGACACGCTGCCGGCGGCGAAGTCCATGTCGGACGCGGGCCGCAGCAACACGGGCGGGGCGAGCACGACGTCGGTCGGCACGGTCGGTCAGCCCGTGCCGCCGCCGGCGCGCGACTATCGCACGGCACGCGGCGGTCAACTGTTCCAGGTGAGCGTGCCGACGAACTGGACGGCGGTGTCGTCCAACAACGCCGTGAAGTTCGTGCCGCAGAACGCCTACGGCGACGCACGCGGACAGGTGGTGTTGACGCACGGCGTCGAACTCGGCGTCGCGCGCGCCTCGTCACGCGATCTGCGTCAGGCCACCGACACACTCGTGCGCGCGTTCATGGAAGGGAATCCCGAGATGCGCGTCGGCGCCGGCTCCAGCACCGTGCGGCTGTCGGGCCGCACCGCGCTGGCCACGCCGCTGATCGGCCGCTCGGCGCTCGGCGGCAACGAGCGCGTCGGCGTCTACACGACGTTTCTCGCCAACGGCAATCTGTTCTACTACCTCACCGTCGTCCCCGATGACGACGCGGCCGCGTATCAAGCCGCGTTCGACCGAGTGGGGCAGTCGATAAGGTTGACGGACAGGTAGGACTGGAGGACTGGAGGGCTGGAGGGCTGGAGGGCCTGAGGCACCGGAGGGCTCGCGCCGTCCGGTGCCCCGAGTTCATGCTTGTGGCGGCAGGGCCGCCAGCCCTTCTTCGAGTCGACCGCGTGTGGCGTCGTCCACGTCGATGAAGCGGACGGCAAAGCCGAAGCCGGGCCGGCGGTAGACCGTCTCGGCCTTCAGTTCGATCCAGCCCACCTTCGGCAGTTGCA
>JADZCY010000103.1 GCA_020851325.1 Acidobacteriota bacterium
GCCGAATCGAGCCGCAAGTGGCGCGCGTGCTGGCGCAGGCGGACCCGAACCTGACGGTGATTGGCGTGCGAACGCTGGCCGAGCAGGTGACGCGTACGTTCGATCAGCAGCGTGCGGTCGCCAGCCTGGCCGGACTCTTCGGCATCGTCGCACTGGTGCTGGCGGCGATCGGTCTGTACGGCGTGACGGCGTATTCGGTGGCGCGGCGCACCAGCGAGATCGGCGTGCGCATGGCACTCGGCGCCGACCGCTCACGTGTAGTTGCGCTCGTGCTGAGCGGCGCGTTCAGGCGCGTTGCCGTCGGCCTCGCGCTCGGCCTGCCGCTGGCTGTCGGCGCGGGGTATCTACTGTCGGCGCAGCTGTACGGCGTGCCCTTCTGGGATCCACCGGCGCTCGGCCTGGCCACCGTGTCACTCGCGCTAGCGGCATTCGCGGCGTCCGCGGTCCCGGCCTCACGCGCCGCGAGCCTGGCGCCAATGACCGCACTGCGGACTGACTGATCCACGAAACACGAAGACCACGAGGAACACGAAGGGCACACACGAAGTTAGGTTTGGAGTGCTCTTGTCTTTCCTGAGTTTGATCTTCGTGAGTTTTTCTTCGTGCCTTCGTGACCTTCGTGTTTCGGGCTCTTGTCTGCGTCCTGTCTACGCTCTTCCCGCGAAGTCGCGCGTTTCGGTGTGCACCTTGATGCGCTCGCCTTCCTTGATGAAGAGCGGCACGCGCACTTCGAGGCCGGTGTCGAGCGTCGCCGGCTTGGTGACGCCGCCGCTGGCGGTGTCACCCTTCACGCCGGGCTCGGTAGCAGTGACCGTCAGTTCGACGATCGGCGGCAACTGGATGCCGATCGGCCGGCCGTTGAACTTCTGCACCTGCACGAGCAGGTTGTCGGACAGCAACAGGCGATCGTCACCCATCATGTCGAACGGCAGCGTCAGGGTTTCGAAGCTGGCCTGATCCATGAAGTGACAGCCATCGCCGTCGCTGTACAAATACGCTGCGGGGATGAAGTCCAGGTCTGGTTCCTTGAACTTCTCCCCCGCCTTGAAGGTCTTGTCGAAGACCGCCTGCGTGATCATGTTGCGCATCTTCAGGCGGACCAGTGTCTGGCCGCCGCGCGCGGTGGGCTTCGAGACTTCGACGTCGATGCAGTGATACGGCGCGTCCTCGAACTCGAAGTACATCTTGCGCTTGATCTCGATTGCTTCCAGCAGTGCGGCCATAGCCCTTCATGGTACTTCGGCCGCACCGCCGTGAGCTACTTCCGATCGAGCGAGACGGCTTCGCCGAAGCGCACGCGCAGCACGGTGCCCGAGGGCAGATCGACGTTGCGGCCTTCGGTGGCCACCAGCACGCCGCCGCCGCCGACGAGGATGCCGGTGACCGCGCCCTTCAAACCGCCGAGGATGCCGCCAAGGATGGCGCCCACCGCCGACCCGGCGCCGATGCGGCCGGCTTCGCCCTTCAGGCCTTCGCTTTCGAGCGCCTGCGTCACCAGCACGCGCGTGTCGTAGGTGTGGCCCGACACGATCAGCTTCGTGAAGGTGATGCTCAGGCTGCCTTTGCGATCGGTGCGCGTCGCCGGTTCGACGGCGGCGACGTAACCGGTGATGCGCGAACCCGCCGGCACCAGCAGTTCATCGCCCTGATACAAGTGCACCAGCGTCGTCGCTTCGACCGGGTCTTCCACCTTGGTGGTGCCCGAGTTGAGCGGCGTCTGCAGACGCGCGTCGAGTTCGGTGCCGACGGCCACGGTGCGTCCGTCAGGGGCCGGGCCGGTCAGGTCGCCGGTGCGGCGCATGAAGCGATCGATGCGGCCCGACAGATCCGTGCGGTCGCGCTCGCTCACCGATTCACCTCGGCGGCTGCGCACGCGCAGGTAGGCGAGGTCGTCCTGCATCTCCTGAAGATCACGCTCGAGGCTGGTGCGGTCGGAGACGGAGGCGCGGGCCTCGGCGCGCGCGAACGACGCTTTGGCTTCCTCGACGCGGCGCTCCAGCGTTGGCAGGTCGGGGGCCGACTGAGCCACGACGGCCGCCGCCAGCAAGAATGTCCCAATGATTGTCCACAGTCGCTGCATCTCTACCCCCTCCTGGTGCCCGCTATCCGGTCTGGCTCTTGCACAGCAAGGCATGTACCGTGCGCGCAGTTAAGATGTGTCTGCTGAGTTTCGCGTGAAGGAGAAAGTCACATGAGCCGTTTCTCGCGGGTGTGCCGCCGCCGAACCACCTCGATGGCGCTGGTGATGACGATGAGCGTGGCGCTGGTGAGCGCCCAGACGCGCATCGTGCCTCCCAAGAACAAATACTCACCCGAAGAGGACGTCAAGCTCGGCCGCGAGGCCGCGGCTGAAGTCCGTCAGGAGTATCCCATCATCGAGGACCGCGACATCGACGGCTATCTCGACGAACTGGGACGCCGGCTCGTCGCCGTGGCGCCGGCGGATCTGAAGCATCCGGCATTCGAGTACTCCTTCACGCCGGTGAACCTGAAAGAGATCAACGCCTTCGCGCTGCCGGGCGGACCGATGTTCGTCAATCGCGGCATGTTCACCGCCGCGAGTGCCGAAGGTGAAGTGATTGGCGTGATGGCGCACGAACTGGCGCACGTGCTGCTGCGCCACGGCACCGCCAACGCGACGAAGGCGCAGGGCTTTCAACTCGGCGCGCTTGCCGGCGCCATCGCCGGCGCGGTGATCGGCGGCGGGTGGGGTCAGGCGATTTCGCAGGGATCGCAGTTCGGTCTCGGCACGTGGCTGTTGAAGTACAGCCGCGACTACGAGAAGCAGGCAGATCTGCTCGGCGCGCAGATCATGGCGCGCGCCGGCTACGACCCGCGCGATCTCGCGCGGATGTTCGAAACGATTCAGAAAGAATCCTCGGGCGCGCCGCCGCAGTGGTTGAGCAGCCATCCGAATCCCGGCAACCGATCGCAGTACATCGCCGAAGAAGCCGCGAAGCTGTCGATCGCCAACCGCCCCGATCAGAGCGGCTTCGCGCGCGTGAAGGCGCGCTTCGATACGCTGCCGGCAGCAAAGTCGATGTCGGACGCGGGCCGCAACACCGGCGGTGCGAGCACGACGTCGGTCGGCACGATCGGCCAGCCCGTGCCGCCGCCGGCGCGCAACTATCGCACGGCGCGTGGCGGTCAACTGTTCCAGGTGAGCGTGCCGACGAACTGGACGGCGGTGTCGTCGAACAGCGCCGTGAAGTTCGTGCCGCAGAACGCGTACGGCGAAGCGCGCGGACAGGTCGTGCTGACGCACGGTGTCGAACTCGGCGTCGCGCGCGCCTCGTCACGCGATCTGCGTCAGGCCACCGAGACGCTCGTGCGCGCGTTCATGGAAGGGAATCCCGAGATGCGCGTCGGCGCCGGATCGAGCACCGTGCGTTTGTCAGGCCGCACCGCGCTCGCCACGCCGCTGATCGGCCGCTCCGCGCTGGGCGGCAACGAACGCGTCGGCGTCTACACGACGTTTCTCGCCGACGGCAATCTCTTCTACTACCTCACCGTCGTCCCTGATGACGATGCGGCCGCGTATCAAGCCGCATTCGACCGCGTCGGGCAGTCGATAAGGTTGACGGACAGGTAGGACTGGAGGACTGGAGGGCTGGACGGCTGGAGGGCTGGAGGGCCTGAGGCACCGGAGGGCTCGCGCCGTCCGGTGCCCCGAGTTCATGCTTGTGGCGGCAGGGCCGCAAGCCCTTCTTCGAGTCGACCGCGTGTGGCGTCGTCCACGTCGATGAAGCGGACGGCAAAGCCGAAGCCGGGCCGGCGGTAGACCGTCTCGGCCTTCAGTTCGATCCAGCCCACCTTCGGCAGTTGCA
>JADZCY010000104.1 GCA_020851325.1 Acidobacteriota bacterium
CATGAATCTCCGGCGCGTCGGGCAGGCCATGCCGCGCCAGCGCGTCGGACAACAACCACGCGTCGGTCCGCCCACCCATCGACACGCCGGCAAACGCATCGGCCACGCCGAACAGATCGGCAAAGGTCGCCACCATCGCCCGCAACCCCGCGCGACCAGTGAGCACCAGCGTGCCGTCGATATCGAACAACAGGAGCGTTCCCCCCTGCGCGCTGCCGGCGCCGGAGGACAAGCCATTCACCACTGATACATGCCTTTCATCGTCAGACCACACCGACAGCCCTGCCGCCTCAATCTCTCCGCCGGAACTGAGGGCCGGCGCTCCCGCCGCGAATGCCGTCCCGAAGGAAATGCTCTCCCGATCGGAATGCAGTCCCGGCGTCAGTCCACCTGTTCATGATGCACGTCCGCCGCGCGCGGACCCGACTTCGTCTTCTCGATCACGAAGCCGACGCGTTCACCAATCCAGATGTTCTCGAAGCGTTCGCCGCGCACGTCCTCGCGCACGAAAAACCAGTCCATCCCGCCATCGTCCTTGATGAAGCCGAAGCCGTGGCCGGGTTCGAGCCGCGTGATGCTGCCGTAGAGAATGCCGTCGTACACCATGGGGCCTCCAGATGCTCACCTGCCGAGCAGGCGCTTGAATCGTTCCATGAATCCGCGCGCCGGCGCCAGCTCACCGGTGGCGGCGTCGAGCGCCAGCGCGGTGCCGCCCACATGCGATGCCCATTCGGCGTCCGCCGTCAGCGTGACCAGCGCGGCGGCACGTGTGCGGGCAATGCGCGCCACATCCGCGGCCACGCGCGACACCGCTTCGCGCGGCAGCGCCGCGGTGGGATGCTCGGCGACGATCAGCGACGGCCCCTGCGCCAGCGCGCGCGCGATGCGTACGCGAAGGTTCACTTCAGGTGAGGCGGCGCCGAGCGGCGCGTCCCACGCCGCGCGATCGATGCCGGCTTCCATCGCCAGCGCTTCCACGGACGGACGCACCTGCTCGGCAATCGGATCGATCTGCAGCGTCAACGGCATGGCGACGTTCTGCAGCACGGTCAGCATGTCGATCAGCACCGCGCGGTGACTGACCAGCCCCAGACGATCGAGCGAACGGAGCCACGCCTCGACGTCGGGGATCTCGCGCGTGTCGGCGCCGAAAAGCGTGATGGAACCCTCGTCGGGCAGCGACGCCCCGGTGACGAGATGGACGAAGATCTCGGCCGCGGGCGCATCCATGCCGGTGAGGTGCAGCACGTCGCCGGCGCGGACCTCGAGCCCCTGCAGGCGCAGCGGACGGAGCGATTGATACGCCTTGGTCAGACCGCGAACGGCCAGCAGCGGCTCGCTCATGCGGATGGCGTGGTCGAGATCGATGCCCGGCGCGCCTCGAGCGCGGCAAACTCGTGCGGCGGCAGCCACACGGCGCCGAGCGTCGCGCGCGTTTCGCCCGTGCCGTGGAAGTCCGACCCGCCGCTCACCGCCACACCGAGCGTGTCCGCCATCACGTGATACCGCTCGCGCACGTCCGCCGGATGATCGGAGTGATACACCTCGATCGCATCGAGGCCCGCCGCCGCCAGCGGCGCCAGCAGCGCGTCCTTCTTCGTCACGTACGGATGCGCGAACGACACGATCCCGCCGACGCGATGAACGGTGCCGAGGACGTCGAACGGCGAGGGGCCGATGCGCGGCACGAACGCCGGCTGACCCTGACCAAGCCACCTGTCGAACGCGTCAGCAACGCTCACGGCATGACCCGCGCGGACCAGTGCCCGCGCCAGCCACGGACGGCCGATGGCCGTGCCCGGCTTCGCGCGCGCCTTGGCCAGCAGCGCCTCGACGTCCACCGCGACGCCGTGCGCGGCCAGACGCGCCGCCACTTCCCGCACGCGCGTGATCCGCAGCTCGCGCTGCGCACCGAGAAACGCCTGCAGTCCGGCGTCGTGGTGCTCGATGAAGTAGGCCAGCATGTGGACGTCGCGGCCTTCGTCCACGGCCGTGATCTCGATGCCGGGGACGACGCGAATGCCGTGGGTATCGGCGAGCTGCGTCACCTCATCGATCGATGCCGTGGTGTCGTGATCGGTCACGGCCATCGTCGTCAGGCCAGCGGCGACGGCGCGGTCGACGAGTGCGGCCGGCGTCAGCCGGCCGTCGGAAGCGGTGGTGTGCAGATGGAGATCGATCACGATGCGTATGCCGGATCGACCGGCGTGCGGACGTCTGTTCCCTCCGGCGTCGTGCGCCGGCGTTCTACGGTCGCGACGCCCGCCGCCTGGCGGCCGGCCGCGGTGGCGGCGCCGCGTTCTGCCGCTTGCGCAGCGCGCGGTATTCGCGAATCAGCATCTCGAGGTGTTGCCGTTCTTCTTCGGCGAACTCGAGGAAGATCTGCTTGCCTTCCGAATCCTCGAAGCGCTCGCCGTAGCGCTTGAAGAAACGGTGCGAGCCGCGTTCGCAGCGAATGCCGATGCGGAGCGCCTCGAGATCATCCACGCCGTCACGGCGCAGTTGATCGGCGCCGGCGGCAAACAACCCGTTGGCCGCGCCCTTGAAGAACAGGAACGTCGGTCGCGACTCGAGCCGCGGATCCTGTTCCAGCAGTTTCTTGTAGCGATCCTCGAGCGTGCTGAGGTGGTGCTTCTCTTCCTCGGCCAGCTCCTGGAAGATCTTCTTGCCGCGCGCGTCCTTGGTGATGCGCGCCGCCCGCGAGTAGAACTCCAGGCCGCTCCGTTCGGTGGCGATGGCAATCCGCAGCGCGTCCCGCGCGAAGAGCAGCTCGGTGGTCGAGCCTTCTTCCGCCGGCGCACGCCCGGTCCGACACGCCTCGCAGGTGCCGTAGATCTGCACGACGCTCTGGCGCGCCGTGAAGCCACGCGCCGTCGCCACCTCCTCGACGAGCGCCTCGATGTCGGAACTGAGGAACTCGTACGAGCGGTTGCAGGTCTTGCAGATCAGATGAAAGTGCCGCGGGTGCCGGTACGAATGTTCGAACCGGAATCGTCCCTCGCCGAAATCGACCTTGCGCGCGATGCCCGCTTCCACCATCCACTGCAGCGTGCGGTAGACGGTGGCGCGACTGATGCGGTGGTCCTCGCGCTTGATGACATCGACCAGGTCGTCGGCGCTGAGGTGTCCCTCCTGCTTGAGGAACACGTTGACGATGAGGTCGCGTTTACCGGAGCGCTTGGTGCCCGCGGGCCGCAGCCGGTCGAGATCGGGTATGGCCGACGCTGGGGCCATGATCCCTCCCTTGTGCCGCTGGCCCGGCTAGGCGTTGAACGACTGGCCGCACCCGCAGGTGGACGATGCGTTCGGGTTCTTGATGGTGAAGCCGCCGCCGGTGATCGTGTCGACGAAGTCGACTTCGGCGCCCTTCAGGTAACTGATGCTGACCGGATCGACGAACAGCTTGACGCCATTCGACTCGAAGGACTGGTCGCCGACGCCGGCGCCCGACTCTTCGATCATCAACCCGTACTGGAAGCCCGAGCAGCCGCCGCCCTGCACGAACACGCGCAGGCCGCTGTCGGCCTTACCCTCTTCCGAGAGCAGCTCCTTGATCTTCGAGGCCGCTGCCTCTGTCACCGTGATGAAGCCCGGAAGAACGGGCGCCACCGGAGTCGACGAGGTCTGGGTGTCTGTCTGCATATGTCCATTCTAGCAAACGGGTTGCCGTGATCCTGGCCCGCCTCAGGCCAATTTCGCCAGATTTTCACCGGACGCCGTCTCGATGTCCTTGTGCAGGCTGTTCCCGTGGGCATCCATCGTCACGATGGCCGGGAAATCCCTGAGCTGGAGATGCCACATCGCTTCCGGCGTGCCGAACTCGAGCAGCGACACACCCTCCACTCGTTCGATGCATTTGGCGTAGAACTGGGCCGCCCCGCCAATGGCGTTGAGGTAGACGGCGCCGTGCTCTTTCAGTCCAGCCAGCGTCTTCGCGCCCATGCCGCCCTTGCCGATCACGGCGCGGATGCCGTAGCGGCCGATGATGTCGGCCTGATACGGCTCCTCGCGAATGCTCGTGGTGGGACCCGCCGCCGTCACGGTCCAGGTGCCGTCGTCGTTCTTCTTCACCACCGGTCCGCAGTGATACAGCACCGAGCCGCCGAGGTCCACCGGCGGTTCGTGGCTCATCAGATGATGGTGGACGGCGTCGCGTCCGGTGTAGGCCGGACCGCTGACCATCACCACGTCGCCCACCTTGAGCGACCGCACGGTGGCTTCGTCGAGCGGTGCGCGTAACGCCACCTCGCGACCGGTGCGCTGGAAGCCGGCCTGATCCATCATCGGCACCGTCGCCACCGCCGGATCGCGATACAGCCAGTGATCGATCGCGCCGTCAGACGCGTTCAGCGTCACGCCCAGACGACGGAAGGCCCAGCAGTCATACGCGACGGAGACGAAGAAGCTCGCCGGCAGGCGATTCAGCACGCCGATCTTGCAGCCGATGAGCGACACCTGACCGCCGAAGCCCATGGCGCCGACGCCAAGGGTGTTCACCGTGCCCATGATGTCGGCTTCGAGCGCCGCCAGCCGTGCGTCGGCATTCACATCGTCGAGCGTGCGAAAGAGCTGCTGCTTCGCTTCCACATAGCCGCTCGTGCGATCGCCGCCGATGGCGACGCCAATCGCGCCGGGACCGCAGCCCTTGCCCTGCGCCTGCCACACGGCGTGCAGGATGCACTTGCGCACGCCCTCGAGCGTGCGATCGGCGCGGCCGAGATGCGGCAATTCGGTCGGCACCGAGTACTGGATGTTCATGTTCTCGCAGCCGCCGCCCTTCAGCAGCAGCTTCACTTCGATCTCGTCGCGCTCCCACTGCTCGAAGTGGATGACCGGCGTGCCCGGCCCGAGGTTGTTGCCGGAGTTCTCGCCGGTGATTGAATCCACCGAGTTGGGCCGCAGCTTGCCGCGCTTTGTCGCCTCCGCCACCGCCGCCTTGATCTGCTGCTTCATCCAGATCTGATTGGCGCCGACCGGCGTCTTCACCTCGAAGGTCGGCATGCCGGTGTCCTGGCAGATGGCGCCTTCGCCCGTCGCCGCCTGATCGATGTTCTGCGCGATGATGGCCAGCGCCTGCGCCGACCGCGAGCCGCTCTCCTCCTGCCCGCGCGCCCACCGCATCGCCGCGCGCACGTCGGGCGGCAGGTCGGTGGAGGTCTTGACGATCAGTTGGACGACGGAGTCGAAGAAGTGCGGAAGCATCTGGACATTTTAGTGCGTGAAACGGGAGGCGGGAGGCGGCAGGCGGGAGGCGGGAGGCGGCAGGCGGGAGACGGCAGGCGGAAGACGGGAGGCGGGAGCCGGGCTTGGCAATTGCATCACGACGACCCATGCGATCAGGGCTTCGCGTCGTCATCGCGGGTGGAGGGCTGGCCGGGCTGACGGCGGCGTGGGAGCTGAGCCGTCGTGGGGTCGATGTGCATGTGGTGGAAGCCCGCGATCGGCTGGGCGGTCGAGTGTGGACCCAGCGCGATTCAGACACCGGCGCGTTCGTCGAAGCCGGCGGCGAATTCATTGACGGCGATCAATCGGAGATCCGCGCGCTGGTGAAGCGGCTCGGCCTTCGCGAAACGCGGATCCTTCGCGGCGGATTCGGCCTCGCGCTGGAGTTCGGCGGGCGTGTTCACGTGAGCACGACGCAGCAAGCCGCCTGGACGTCGCTCAATCGCGCTCTGCGGCGGTCGGTGGCGGCCTTCGAAGCTGTCGAACAGGACTGGTCGTCAACGGTCGCCGACACGCTGGCGCGTCGATCGTTGACAGACGCGTTGCGTCAGGTGCGCGCGCCGGCCCGATTGCACGCGCTGGCGGCGGCGCTGCGCGGCTTCTACGTCGCCGACCCCGACGAACTATCGTCGCTGGTCATCGTCGAACAGGCCGCGACGCACGCGGCGCCCGGCAAGTCCGCGTTCTATCGCATCACCGGCGGCAACGATCGGCTCGTCGATGCGCTCGCGCGCCGTATCCGCGGACGCATCCTGTCAGGTCACGTCGTCCGCGCCGTGACTCAGACGTCTCGCGGCGTGGGCGTGGCGGTCGAAGGCCCGGACGGACGACGCGCGGAGATCGCCGCCGACTACGCGCTCGTCACGCTGCCCGCGCCACTAATCGCGGAGTGCGAATGGACGCCGGCGCTGCCCGACTTCCAGCACGAGGCGTTCACCTCGCTCCGCTATGGCGCCGCCACCAAAGCGACGCTTCGCTTCGCGCGACCGTGGTGGCGCAGACGCGGTCGTCCGCGCGCCTTCGGCACCAACCTGCCGATCGGCGCCGTGTGGGACGGCGGCGAAGGACAACGCGGCATCGCGCAACTGGTGTTCCTCGCCGGTGGATCCGCGAGCGCGGCGCTGCAGACGCTCCTCAACGGAGAAGGACCGGACGCGGTCACCGCGCAATTGTCGTGGCTGGGGTCGCCGGAGCCGGCTACGCTTGCGGCACCAGCTGTGTCGTGGGAACGCGAACCGTGGTCGCGCGGGGCATACGCGGTGTTCACCACGTCGTTCGATCCACGGCTGCAAGGCGCGTTGTCGCGCACGCACGGCCGGGTGATCTTCGCCGGCGAACACACCAGCCGTCACTGGCAGGGCTTCATGAACGGCGCCGTCGAGAGCGGCCAGCGCGCCGCCGCGGATATCGAAGTGCTGGAACGCCTCGGTGTCAGCGACTCCGTATAATCGACGCGATCACGCCGCTGGCCATGCCCGTCCGCCACTCGACCCTCGCACGCACCACGATGACGCTGCTGCTGGCCGGCGCGTCGTTGTGGCCCATCAGCGCGCAGCAACCGCCGCGCGGGCACGGGCGCCTGTTTCCGCCCCAGGATCTCGGCCTGCTCGAAGCCCCCGATCGCGATCTCTGGCAGCGTCCCGAACGCATCATGGACCAGCTCGGCATCGTCGAAGCGTCGGTGGTAGCGGATATCGGCGCCGGCAGCGGCTGGTTCACCATCCGCCTCTCCCGCCGCGTCGGCCCGCAGGGCATCGTCTACGCGCAGGACGTGCAGCAGGGGATGCTGAACGCCATCACGCGGCGCGTGCAGCGCGAGGGACAGGCGAACGTGCGGACGATCCTCGGCACGGC
>JADZCY010000105.1 GCA_020851325.1 Acidobacteriota bacterium
TCAGCAGCATCACGATGTCCGATTGCCGGATGCTCTCTTCGTTGGCCGAGAACAACTGCCGCAGAATCGGCAGCCGCAGCAGCCCGGGGAAACCGCGCAGCGACCGGCGCTCGTCCTCGCGCAACAGACCCGCGAGCAGGTTCGACTCGCCGTCCCGCAGCCGCAGCTTCGTCGCCACCTTGCGCGAGTTGAACGACGGCAGGTTCTGCCCGGCGATGTTGGTGTCGCCGCCGCGCGAACTGCTCTCCACCGTCAGTTCGAGGACGACCTCGCCTTCGTAGGTGACGCGCGGGGTCATCTCGACGACGACGCCGACGGTGCGGTAGGCGAACGAGGTGAGCGGCTGGCTGCCGACGCCGCCGCCGGCGATCGGCGTGAACGTGGTGCTCGGCACCGGTACTTCTTCACCAAGATTCAACGACAGCTTCTGACCTTCGGCGCCGCGCAACTGCGGCTTGGCCAGCGTCTTGGTCGTCGAGTCGGTCTCGAGAAAGCGCATCACGGCGGCCGGGACAGCCAGGTAGAAGTCCGCCGCGCTGACGCCCGTCGAGATCGTGTTCATGTTGAACGGCGCCGGCGAGCCGACGCCCTCGGGCGCGGTGGCGGTCGTCCCTGGCGACGTTTCCGGCGAGAAGATGCCGCCGATCGCGTACTGCGTCAGGTTGAGGCCGTAGTTCTTGACGCGCTCGCGGTTGACCTCGAGGATCTGGACGTCGACGACCACTTCGGCGCGAGGCTTGTCGTTGGCCGAGATCATCCGCTCGACGATCTGCACGGCAGACGACGTGCCGCGCACGGTGATGGTGTTCGACGTCTTGTTGGCGACGATCGTCGGCTGCATCGCCACGCCGGCGACGCGCACGATGCTCGAGATCACCGTCGACACTTCGGTGGCATCGGCGTGCGACAGGAAGAACGTGCGCACCACCTGATCCTCGTACTGCGTGCGCTTCTGCGTGGTGTCGGCGGCGACGATGATGGTGCGCTCGTTCAGCACCTTGTAGAACAGCTGATTCGACACCATCAGGATCTGGAGCGCCTGCTCCATCGTCACGCCTTCGAGGTCGATGGTGACGTTCCGATCCTGGAAGTCGCGGTCGTAGATGATGTTGATGCCGGTGGCGCTGGCCACCGCGTTCAGCACGTCGCGGATGTTGGACTGCTTGAAGTGCAGGCCGAGCCGCTCGCGGCTGGTCGGATCGAGGATCGGCCCGGCCGACTGCTGGCGCGCCTGTTCGCGCAGGCGTTCGATCTCGGGCCGCGGCGCCGCCGCTTCGAGCCGCGCCCGCAGCATGCGTTCGATCTCCGCCGCCTTCTGCGTGATCGCCCGGTTGCCAGGTTCGAACTCGAGCGCCTTGCGGTAGGCGCGCAGCGCCTCCTCCGGCTGATTGGCCGTTTCGAAATCCCGCGCCCGGCTCACATACATCTGCGCCGCCGCCAGCATGGCGCGTTCGAGCGCGATCTTGTAGTCCGGACGGTCCGGATCATCCTGCAACGCCTGGCGATAGAAGCCGACAGCGGCTTCCCAGTCACCCGCCTTGCCGGCGTTCTGGCCGCGCGTGAAGGCCCGTCCGGTCGCGCAGCCCGCGAGCGTGGCGGCGACCAGTATCAGGCTCGACGTGCGGAGTAGCAATCTCGACATCATGCGAATCTGTTCCTACTGCCCCGACAACCGAATCGTCTGGCGGCCGCGGCCATCGAGGTACGCCATCTCGATCGATTCCACGCCGATCTTCAGGATGCGGTACCGACCGTCGATGATATCGCCGACGGCGCCGTGTACGGGCATCCGTCCGTCGGCCGGCGCCAGCACAGCCAGGACCGTGCCGTCCGCACGCTCGACGCGCCCGATGAACTTGACCGTGATCGGCGGCGGCGGTGGCGGCCCAGCCGGCTCGGCTGGTTCCGCCGGTTTCATCGTGAACACCGGCGGCGCCGCGTCCGCCCCTTTGGCAGAGGGTGGCGCCTCGCGGCGTCCGAATCTGAAGGGATTTCTCCGGACCTCGTCCGGTCCCTCGCGCTTTGTCGTCAACGCTTCCAGCCGCACGTCAGCGGCGGCTGGCAAGGCGTCGGCGGCGTCGCCGGTAGGACGACGACCGGCCGCGGGTGATGCCGCGGTGGCTGGTCCATTGGCTCCCGTCGGCCACCACATCCACGCCAGCGATCCGGCGAGCAGCACCAGCAACGCCAGCAGCACCTGCGCGCGGCGCTCACGGAGCACGACGCGCCGCCAGATAGAAGGTCGAGAAATTGAGCGTCAACGTCAACGGCGCCTGTTCTTCCGAGCCTTCCGATAGAAAGACGTCATCGATGACCAGGAAGTCTGGCGCGGTCTCCATCTCGTAGATCAACGCGCGCACATCGGCGTACTCGCCAGCCAGCGCATAACTGACGCTGAGGCGCTCGAGCGACGACCCGCGAATGATCTCCGGCGTGGACGCACTGCGCTGGAAGGTGACGTTGTGCTCGCGCGCCATCTGACTGAGTTTGAGGTGCGCGAGGCGGCGCGCCGACGCGAGATCCGGCGGCAGCACCTCGCCGTAGAAGCGCTCCAGATCCCTGGCCGCCTGCGCCGAGCCATCACGCAAGCCTTCGGCGCTGGTCAGTTCCGCCTGCGCGTCGCGTCGCGTGTCGGCGGCGGTCGTCGCCCGGCGCGCGCTGGCGTCAGCGGTGGCCGACAGCGGCCACACCACGAACGCGAGCACCGCAAGATTGATCGCCAGGCCGGCGCCGACCAGCAGAATCCAGAGACGATAATCGCGCGCCACGCGCGACAGCGGCACGCTGCCGGTGGCGCTGAAGAGCGCCCTCATCGCGGCGCCTCCGTCGGTGCCGGAGCGGCCGCATCGGGCGGCGCAGCGCCTGGCGCCGACACCGGCGCCGGCGGACGTTCGCGGTAATACCCCTGAATCACCGACCGCAACGTGCCATCGTCCTGCGCTTCTTCCTGGCGCCACAGCACTTCACTGAACGCCCCGGTCTTCTCGAGCGCTTCGATGAACGTGTCGAGATCCTCGACGCGCCGCGACACCACCGAGACCGCGACGAGCATGCGCCCCTGCGGGTCCACCTGCGGCGTCACCGAGGCGATGCGCACTTCGGCCGGCAACGTGCGCTCGAACTGGTTGAACAGTTCCGTCCACGAGAAGGCGCGCCGATCGATCAGCTGATTGGCTTCCTGCGCGGCGGTCTGTACCGCCGCCAGTTGTTCGCGATTGATCGACTGGCGGATGCGCACCGCTTCGGTGCGCAGGCGTCCGGCGGTGGCTTCGTCCTGCGCCGCCGAGGCGCGCACGTCGGCATCGCGCGATCGCAGCCGCACCACCTCTTCGACATTGAACAGCGTCAGCGCCGCCACCACGCCCGTCGCCAGCAGCAGCAGGATGCGGACGAGGCGCTCGTTGTAGAACGGCCGCGTCGACAGGTTGGTGCGCAGCATCACGCGGCCTCCCCGTCGCGCGTCAGCACGCCCAGCAGCGGCGCCGTGGCCGCTGGTTCCACCATCTGCACGGCGGCGCCGAGCCGCGCTTCGAGTTCGGCGCGGATCGACGCGCCTTCGGCGCTGTGTGACGCGTCGGCCAGCCAGACGTGACTGAACCCGCCGCCCGACAGTCGATCCTCGTAATACATCGTCGTCTGGTGAATCAGATCGGCCAGCGTCCCTTCGGTCTCTTCGGCGCGATGGCGGAAGAACAGCAACTCAGTACCACGGACGATCGCGACGGTGAGACTGGCGCCGGCGATGTGCACGAGCAGCCAGTCGCGCGCGTGCGATGAGCGCTCCGGCCCGACGGCGCCGCCGCCGGCGATCAGCGCGTTCATCACACTGAAGGTGGCGAGATCGACGAGCCCCGCGTGCGCCCCGGCCATGGCGCACGCCTGTTCGTATTGCTGGATGACGTCGGTCCGCGCCAGCGTCACCACCAGATCGTGCCCGGCGGTCGTGGCGGCGCCGCGGCCGATGCTCAGCACGCCCTGCTCCACCGGAAACGGCGCGCTCTTCCGCAGTTGCCAGCGCACGATCTCCTCGAGATCGGCCTGACGCTCGGGCAGTTTGTCGAGGTGCACCAACGACACCTTCGCCACCGCGTCGGGCACCACGAGCGCGACGCGCGACGTACGCCCGCCCAGTTGCTGGAGCACGCGCTGCATCGCTTGTCCGACGACGCCGACATCGGGCATGTTGACCGCTGCCAACGCCGGCGACACCGCGCCGGCGGGCAACGCCTCGCGCGCTTCGGCCGACGCCGTCAGGCGGCCCGCCCGCCGTTCGACGCGCACCGCCGCCACGTGCGTGCGATCGATTGTCACCGCGACATCCGGCAGTGCCGGCGCCAGCCAGCCGAGAACACTCATTCGACGAACGTCACCTTGTTGATCTCACGGAGCGTCGTGAGGCCGTCCATCACCCGCTCCACCGCCGACTCGCGAAGGAACCGCATGCCCTGCTCCTTGGCCGCGCGCTTCACTTCGGAAATCGGCCGGCGGTTGAGGATGATCTCGCGGATGTTGTCGGTGAGGTCGAGCAGTTCGCAGATCGCCATGCGGCCCTTGAACCCGGTGCCGCCGCACTCGACGCAGCCGGCGCCCTCGTAGAACACGTGCGTGTCGGCCAGCGCCGGGTCCAGCGCCGACTCGACGAGCAGCTCCTTGTCGTAGTGCGTTTCACGCCGGCAGCTCCCGCAGATGCGACGGACCAGCCGCTGCGCCATCACGCAGTTGAGCGCCGAGATGAACTGATACGGCTCGACGCCCATGTTGAGGAAGCGGCCGAGCACGTCGAACACGTTGTTGGCGTGCACCGTGGTGAACACGAGGTGACCGGTGAGCGCCGACTGAATGGCGATCTGCGCGGTTTCAGGGTCGCGGATCTCGCCGACCATGATCTTGTCGGGGTCGTGACGGAGGATCGAACGCAACCCGCGCGCGAAGGTGAGCCCCTTCTTCTCGTTGATCGGAATCTGCGTGATGCCGCGGAGCTGATATTCGACCGGGTCTTCGATCGTGATGATCTTGTCCTCGACCGACTTGATCTCCGCCAGCGCCGCGTAGAGCGACGTCGTCTTGCCGGAACCGGTTGGGCCGGTGACCAGCACCATGCCGTACGGCTCGCGGATGTACTTGCGGAAGCGGCGCAGTTCCACTTCGGGGAAGCCGAGGATCTCGAGACGCAGTTCCGTGAACTGCTCGCTGATCGACTGCTTGTCGAGAATACGGATGACCGCGTCTTCGCCGTGCGCGCTCGGCATCACCGAGACGCGGAAGTCGATGGTCTTGCCCGGCACCTTCAGCTTGAAGCGGCCGTCCTGCGGCACGCGCTTCTCGGCGATGTCGAGCTCCGCCATCA
>JADZCY010000106.1 GCA_020851325.1 Acidobacteriota bacterium
CCGCCGGTCACCGAGGTGAGGTGCTGTTCGTAGGTCAGCATCTCCGCCATCGGCACCTGCGCCTTGATCGCCGTCATGTTGCCGCGCGGCTCCATGCCCGAGATGCGGCCGCGCCGGCCGTTGAGGTCGCCCATCAGGTCGCCGGCGTAATCGCTCGGCGCGTAGACCTCGACGTTCATCACCGGCTCGAGCAGCGTCGGCTTGGCGCGTGACATGCCGTCCTTGAACGCCAGCCAGCCGGCCGTCTTGAACGACAACTCGTTCGAATCGACGTCGTGATACTGGCCATCGACGAGCACGACGCGGAAGTCGACGACGGG
The DNA here is from genome assembly GCA_020851325.1 of Acidobacteriota bacterium. Classification (GTDB taxonomy): domain Bacteria; phylum Acidobacteriota; class Vicinamibacteria; order Vicinamibacterales; family UBA2999; genus VFZN01. The sequence continues at coordinate 321 of JADZCY010000106.1, forward strand.
ATAGCCGGCGACGTAGCCGCGCAGCCGCGACTCCTGGATGCCTTTCTCGACCGCCGGAATGAACTGCCGCGGGATTGAGCCGCCGAAGATCTCGTCCACGAATTCGAACTCGCTGCCGCGCGGCAGCGGCTCCATGCGGATCTTGCAGTCGCCGAACTGCCCGTGACCGCCGGTCTGTTTCTTGTGGCGGCCGTGCGCCTCGACGCGCTGCGTGATCGTCTCGCGATAGGGAATGCGCGGCGGCTTGAGGTTCACCTCGACGCCGAAGCGCCGCTTGAGTTTGGCGACCGTCACCTCGATGTGCATCTGCCCCTGTCCCGACAGCAGCAGTTCGTGCGTCTGCGGGTCGCGGGCGTAGCGGATGGCACCGTCCTCTTCCTCGAGCCGGTGCATCGACGCGCTGATCTTGTCTTCGTCGCCGCGCGTCTTCGGTTCGATGGCGTACGACAGCACCGGCGCCGGGAAATCGATCGGCGCAAACGACACGCCGGCGTTCTTCTCGGCCAGCACGTCGCTCGTGCGGGTGTCCTTCAGCTTGGCAACCGCACCGAGGTCGCCGGCGTTCACTTGCGGCACGGCGACATGCGTCTTGCCCTGCAGCAGCACCAGGTGACCGAGGCGTTCCTGCGCGCCCCGCGTCAGGTTCTGCACCGTCGAGTCGGACTTGAGCGCGCCGCCGTAGACACGGAACAGCGTGATGCGTCCGGCAAACGGATCGGCCACTGTCTTCCAGACGAAGGCCGTGGCCGACCCGCTGGCGTCGGTCTGCCGCGTCTGCGTGTCGCCGCCAACGAGGGCCTGATACGGCCGATCGGCGGGCGAGGGCAGGCAGGCGAGCATGGCGTCGAGCGCCGGCGCCATGCCGATGTTGCGCAGCCCCGACGTGCAAATCAACGGGAACAATCGCGCCGCCGTCGTCGCCTGACGAAGGCCGCGCTCCAGTTCCTCCTGCGTCAGCGTGCCGGCTTCGAAGAAGTGCTCCATCAGCACCTCGTCGGCTTCGGCCACCATCTCGATGAGCGTGTCGCGCGCCGCGGTTGCCTCGGCTTCCATCGCCGCCGGCACCGCGCCTTCGGTCATGCCGACCGACCCGTCCCCCGGAAACGTGTAAGCCTTCATCGCCACGAGATCGACGACGCCGGAAAACGACGGGCCCTCGCCGATGGGCAACTGAATGGGGACGATGGCACGGCCGAGCGTGGCCTTGAGTGAATCCAGCACGCGGTCGAGCGAGGCGCGGTCGCGATCCAGACGGTTGACCGCCACCATGCGCGGCAGGCTCAGTGCCTCGGCCGCTTCCCACGCTTTCTCCGTCTGCACTTCGACGCCGCCAACGGCGTCCACCACCACGAGCGCCGCATCGGCGACGCGCAGCGCGGCGGCGGTGTCGGCAAAGAAGTTGCCGAAGCCGGGCGTGTCAATCAGGTTGATCTTGGACTTGTTCCACTCGATGTGCGCCAGGGTGGCGCTCAGCGTGTGCTTGCGGGCGATCTCTTCGTCGTCGTAGTCGGTGACCGTCGTGCCATCGTCTACCAGGCCGAGCCGGTTCACCATCCCGGCCGAGTAGAGCAGCGCGGATACCAACTGGGTCTTGCCGCATCCCGCGTGGCCGACTACAGCCACATTGCGGATGGCGGCAGCATCGTAGACCTTCATAGGGGCAGTGCCTCCCCGGGCGCGTCACACGTCCGTATCGATCGCATCATACGGCAGGTCGCAGCGAACGCGAACCGCAAGCGGGAGGCCCTTCGACTTAGCTCAGGGCAGCGGGAGGGCAACCGCTTACTCGTATCGCAGTGCCTCGATCGGGTCCATGCGCGAGGCGCGCCAGGCCGGGAGCATGCCGAAGAACACGCCGATCGACGCCGAGAAGCCGAGGCCGAGCGCGAAGGACCACCATGGCAGCGACACCGGGAAGCCCGAGGCGAGGTTGACGAGCAGGCCGATGGCGCTGCCGGAGAGGATGCCGAGGATGCCGCCGATGCTGGTCAGTACCACCGCCTCGATCAGGAACTGGCTGAGGATCTCCGTCCGCCGCGCGCCGATGGCCTTGCGCACGCCGATCTCGCGCGTGCGTTCGGTGACCGAGATGGTCATGATGGCCATCACGCCGATGCCGCCGACCATCAGCGCGATCGACGAGATCACCACGAGCGCCAGCAGCACCGCCTGCGAGATCTGATCCCACACCTTCAGCACGGCGTCCTGCGTGACCAGGTCGAAGTCGTTCGGCTTGTCGAGCGTCAGGCCGTGGCGGATGCGCATGATCGCCTCCACCTCGCGCATCGCATCGTCGCGCGACGCGTTCTCGTGCGGGACTACGGCAATCATCACGGCGCCGCCGCCGAAGGGACCGCGGCGGATGCGTTCGTTGCCGAACTGCTTGCGGAACGCGGTGAACGGGATGATCGCGAAGTCGTCCTGGCCGAGGCTGAAGCCGCCGGCGGCCGGCCGTTTGTCCACCACGCCGACCACGGTGTACTCGATGGCGCCGATGCGGATCTGCTTGCCGATGGCGTCGATGCCCCGCGCCGCGAACAGCGCCTGATATGGACCGTAGCCGATGACGGCCACCTGCCGCCGGCGCGCCACTTCCTGCTCGGTGAAAACGCGCCCGGCCAGCATCGTCGCGAAGTTGACGTCGACGAACTGCTCGCTCGTGCCCATCACCGCCGCCGGACGCGTGCGCTCGCCGCGATAGAACATGCGCTCCATCGTCGGCTGCGGCGGACCGGCGCCCAGCCAGGTGTCGACGACGGCCACTGACGGCGCCAGCCGCTCGATGGCGTCGCCGTCCTCGACGGTCAACGCCGGCCGGCGGATGAGTTCGAGGAACGACGCGCCAGACGACGCGCTGACGGCGCCGAAGCGCTGCACGTAGATGGTCTTCGGCCCGAGCGCCGCGATCGAATCGCGCAGTGAGGTGTCGAAGCCGCGGATGAGCGACGTCATGCCGACGATCGACGTCACGCCGATGACGACGCCGAGCACGGTGAGCGCCGAGCGCATCTTGTTGGTGCGCAGCGTCTCGAAGGCCATGCGCGCTGTCTCGCGGAACAGATCGATCTGACGGGTCAGCGTGGACATGGCTATTCGCGCCTCAGCGCTTCGATGGGGTCGAGCATGGCCGCGCGCCGCGCCGGGTAGTAACCGAAGAACAGGCCGACCAGCGCCGTGATGGCCACGCCCAGCCCGATCGACCACGTTTCCACCGACGCCGGCACCGGCGTCACGGTGCCGATGACCGTCGCGAACAGCGACCCGAGCGCCACGCCGACCACACCGCCGGTGATCGACAGCGTGATCGATTCGGTGAGCACCTGCGACATGATGTCGCGCCGCTTGGCGCCGAGCGCCTTGCGCAGTCCGATTTCGCGCGTGCGTTCGCTCACCACCATCAGCATGATGTTCATGATGACGATGCCGCCGACCACCAGCGACAGCCCGACGATGCCGACGAGCACGACGGCGATGCCGGCGGTGGCCTGCTGGAAGATGCCGAGCACGGAGTCCGACGCGATGATGCCGAAGTCATCCGGCTCGGCAGGCTTCAGCCGGCGCTCGACGCGCAGCGCCACTCGCGTCTCGTCCTTGGCCGCCTGCACGAGCGTCGCGTCGCGCGGCCGCACCATCAGCGCCAGCGACTGCCGGCTGCCGAACAGCTTCTGATACGCGCCGAGGGGAATGACGACGAACTCGTCGAGCGAGTTGCCGAAGGCCGCGCCCTTCTTCGCCGACACGCCGACGACGCGGAAGTTCACGCCGGCGACGCGGATCAACTTGTCGATCGGATCGGCGGTTCCGAACAGTCGATCCGCCACCTGCCATCCGATCAGCGCTACCTGGCGCTTGCGGCGAATCTCCACCGGGCTCACCATGCGGCCGCGTTCGGCGTCGAAGGTGGTGAAGTCCAGGTACTGCTCGGTGACGCCCTGCACCTGCACCGACTCGAGTTCCTCGGCGCGATAGCCAACCGTGGTGCGCTGCTGCCCCTGTGCCATCACCGCGCTCACCGTCGTCGCGAACCGCCGGATGGCGTCCGCATCGTCGAGCGTGACGTTGGGGTTGTTGCGGGCGCGTTCGAACTCGTCCTCGTTCTGCGTGAACGGCGTCCGCTGCACGATGAACGAGTCGGCGCCGAGGTCCGAGACGATCGCATCGGTGACCGCGCCGTTCACGCCGGTGAGCAGCGCCACCACCGTGATGATCGACGACACGGCGACGATGTTGCCGAGCAGCGTCAGCAGCGACCGGAGCTTGTTGGCCCAGATCGAAGACAGTGCGAGGCGAATCGACTCGAGGATCTGCGACATGCGCTCGTCAGTTGCCGCCGCCCGTGGTGGTGGCCGCGCCGGAGGTCGGTCCGGTGTTCACGAGGTCAGCCTCGTAAAGCCCGCGGACCGACTCGAACGGGCCGGTGATCACGCGATCACCTTCCTTCAGGCCAGTCAGCACTTCGAGATAGCGTTCGCCGGCAATGCCAAGTGTGACAGGAACGAATGTCGCCTTGCTGTCGCGGATGACGAACACGCCCTCGGTTTCTTCGCGCTTCTGGCCCGGCTGCAGTTCGGTACTGACCGGCGTGGGTGTTGCCGCGGCGGGACCGAACTGGAAGCGGGGACGCGGCGGACGCATCTCGGGGATGATCTTGCCGTCGGTGCCGTAGAGCAGTTCGCGCACGGTCAGCGCCTGGATGGGCACCGACACGGCGTTGCTGCGCGTCGCCGTCGTGATCTCCGCCGTGCAGGTGAAGCCGGGACGGACGTTGGGAATCTCGCCCTGGATGGTCACGGTTACCTTGAAATTCGTCGCCGTGCGCGCGGTGGATGTCGCCGCCGTGGTGCTCTGAATCGGGCTGTTGCCAATCTCGGTGACCTTGCCGGTGAAGGTCTGGTTGGGGATCGCGTCGATGGTGATCTTGGCGATCTGTCCCAGCTCGACGAACGGGATGTCCGTTTCGTCCACCTCGATCTCCGCCTCGATCACCGACATGTCGGCCACCGTCATCAGCACGGTGCCGGCGTTGTTCATCGTCCCGGTGACGACGTTCTCGCCTTCTTCGATGTTGCGCCGCGTGACGATGCCGTCGAACGGCGAGGTGAAGCGGACCTGCGACAGCGTGTGCTGGCTGCTCTGCAGCCCGGCCTGCTGCTGACGGAGCTGCGTTTCGCGATTCTTGATTTCTTCTTCGCGAGCGCGGAGATCGCTTTCGCGCACTTCCACTTCCGCCTGCGCGCGTTCCAGCGTTTCGCGCGTGGTGAGGCCCGACTGGTTCAGCTCCTGCTGGCGCTTCAGCGCCTGACGCGCGAGCTCGAGGCTGGCGCGTGCGCTCTGCAGCCCGACGCGTGACTGCTCGAGCGTCGTGCGAGCGCCGGCGACGGCGGCTTCGTCCCGCCGTACGGCCGCTTCGGCGACGACCGCGTCGATCTGCAGCAGGAACTGTCCCGCCTTGACGCGATCGCCCTCGTTCACGCCGATCCGCGTGACGCGGCCGATCGACTGGGCGCTGATGTTCACCGTCTTCTGCGGCTCGATCTTGCCGGAGGCCGAGACGATGGCTTCGAGATCGCGGCGCTGGATGGTCTCCGCGGTGACAGTCGTTCCCGTATCCTGGCGGCGGCTGACGAACGCGGCAATGCTGCCGCCGATGACGAGCACGCCCACGACCGCCCACAGCCATTTCTTACGCAGCACGCTAAGACCCTCCTCGAAGCACCATGACGGCCGCGAGCACCGCGGCGACGCCGACGTACACGAGCAACAACCACGCCGCATGGCGGCGGGCCGGACTGGCGGTGGCGGCGGCGACACCGAGCGCCAGCAGCCAGATCCACCACACACCAAAAACGTCCACGGCGCCCAGCAGCCGCGACGCCAGCGAGCCGTCCTCGAGCCCCGGCACCACCGCGGTCAGGTTCGTCGGACTCGACAAACTCTCCCGCAGGTAGGCGAGTGGCGTCGTCAGCGCCTGTTGCAGGGCGAGGACGAGGCTGGCGTGGACGGTGACGGCCAAGGCGGCGAGATAGGCGAACCGCGCCCCCTGCACCCGCGCCAGCAGCACCAGGCCGCCGGCAATGGCCAGCGTGACCGGCGGCGCCAGCAGCAGCCGGCCGCCACTGGTGAAGTAGGCGAGATAGGGTGGGGCCTGCTTCATCCGGTCGTACTGCGCGTCATCCACGGTGCCGCCGAACGCCTCGACGGCGCGAACCCGTTCGTCGACCACGGCCTGACGGCCGACCGGCGTCGACAGCAGCCACGCCGCCGGCACGAGCCACACCGCCAGCACGATGATCCACGCCGACAGGAAGGAGGGCGCCGCCACGAGGGCCGCCATGGTTGAACGGGGATGCCACAGCAGGCCCGCGAGACGCTGCATTCGAGTGGTTTTTCCTGACACCAGATACGAGTGGGACGAACGGGAGGTTTCTTGACAGCCTTCCAAACCGCTGAATACGATGGCCGTCTCTGCTCACCCCTTCACGCGCCGCAGCGCGCCCGTGATCCGAAAACTGTAATCTATGTGCCGAAACGATCTCAACGGCCGCCTTGGTGCCTGGGCGGCGGTCCTGTCGCTCGTGTCGACGCCGGCCCTCGCCCAACAGCCGGGCACGCGTGCCGCCGGCATGGCCGACGCCTTCGTCGCCGTGGTCGACGATGCCACCTCCGTCTTCTGGAATCCGGCCGGTCAGGCCACGGGCGCCTTGGTCAGCTTCGTTGTCGATCTGGGCGAGGAACGGGGCATTCCGGACAGTCAGCGGGGCGAAGTGGGCCTCGGACACTTCGTTGGATTCACCATCCCGCCGCTCGGCATTGCCTACTACCGCCGGGCCGTCCCGGTGCCCGCCGCCAGCCCCGGGACTGAAGAGACCGACCCCATTCGCCGAAATGTAGAGGAGGGTGGTGTCCAGACCCTTTCGACGTCGGTCGTCGGATTCACGGTCGGGCAATCCCTTGGCGACTACCTCGTGGTCGCCGCGACGACGAAGATTTTGCGAGGTGAGGTGTGGGACGGGGCGGCAAGTTCTGCCGGTCCGGCGCGCACCACGGTGGACTGGGACGCCGGTCTGATGGCCACGGCCGGCCAGTGGCGGGCCGGCGTCGTCGTGCGCAACCTGACGACGCCGGAATTCGAGCGGAGCGGGTTGCCTACGGCCGAGTTGGAACGGGATGTGCGTATCGGGGCGGCCTGGGGCAGTGGGTGGCCGGGCAGCCTGGGACGCCTGGTGGTGTCGGCTGACGCGAATCTGACCCGTCAGCGCTCCGCCACGGGCGACCGGCGCGATGTCGCGGCCGGCGCCGAAACGTGGTGGTGGCAGCAGCGGTTGGGACTCCGCGGCGGCGTCCGCGCCAGCCTCGAGGGCGAGGCGCGGCCGGTGCCGGCGGTGGGGCTATCGGCGGCGGTAAGGCCAGGAATGTATGTGGAGGCGCAGATGACCGGCGGGCCCCGGGATCAGCGCGGATGGAGTGCAGGCGCCAGGGTGACCTTCTAAGGACGACATGCCGGTCAGGATCGGAGAACTGCTTCTCAAGGAGAAGCGCATCACAGCGGAACAGCTCCAGGACGCCCTGACGTATCAGCGGCAGAACGGGGGCAAGCTGGGCGCCAACCTCGTGAAGCTCGGATACATCCAGGACGACGAGATCACGTCGCTGCTGTCGAAGCAGTACGGCGTGCCGTCGATCGCGCTCGGGCAGTTCGAGATCGATCCGGCCGTCATCAAGCTCGTCCCCGCCGAGACCGCGCGCAAGTACCAGATCGTCCCGCTTAGCCGCTCCGGCGCCACGCTCACCATCGCGATGACGGATCCGACCAACGTCTTCGCCATGGACGACGTGAAGTTCATGACGGGCTACAACGTCGAGCCCGTCGTCGCGTCGGAGACCGGCGTTGCCGACGCCATCGAGAAGTATTACGCGGGCATGCCGAGCATCAGCCCGCAGTCGTCGCGGCAGGGCTCGGTGTCGGCGCTGCAGCCGACCAGCACCGAGAGCGCCCTCGACCTGGCCACCAAGGCCCTCGAGGAGATGCCGACGGATGTGGCGGAAGTCGAGGTCATGGACGACCTCGAGGAGATCAGCGCCGAGGCGCTGACCCGCCAGGGCGAAGAAGCGCCGGTCATCAAGCTGGTGAACGTCATCCTGATGTCGGCCATCTCGAAGGGCGCCAGCGACATCCACATCGAGCCCTACGAAAAGGAATACCGCGTCCGCTACCGCATCGACGGCATCCTCTACAACGTCATGGCGCCGTCGCTGAAGATGCGCGACGCCATCACGTCGCGCGTCAAGATCATGGCGAAGCTCGACATCGCCGAGAAGCGCCTGCCGCAGGACGGCCGTATCAAGATCCGCTTCAACGACAAGGGCGCGACCAAGGACATCGACTTCCGTGTCTCGTGCCTGCCGACGCTGTTCGGCGAGAAGATCGTCATGCGCCTGCTCGACAAGGGCAAGCTGATGCTCGACATGACGAAGCTCGGCTTCGAGAAGGAATCGCTGACCAAGCTCGAAACGCAGATCCAGAAGCCGTGGGGCATGGTGCTGGTCACCGGCCCGACCGGCAGCGGCAAGACCAACACGCTCTACTCGTCGATCTCGCGCATCAACACGCCCGAGACCAACATCATGACGGCCGAGGATCCGGTGGAATTCAACCTGCCGGGCGTCAACCAGGTGCAGGTGCGCGAGAACATCGGCCTCAACTTCGCCGCCGCGCTCCGCAGCTTCCTCCGCCAGGACCCGAACATCATCCTCGTCGGCGAAATCCGCGACTTCGAAACGGCGGAGATCGCCGTCAAGGCGGCGCTCACCGGCCACCTCGTGCTCTCGACGCTGCACACCAACGACGCGCCGAGCACGATCAACCGTCTGATGAACATGGGCATCGAGCCGTTCCTCGTCGCCAGTTCACTGAACCTGGTGTGCGCCCAGCGTCTCGTCCGCCGCGTCTGCGCCACCTGCAAGGAGCCCGACGACGTGCCGCCGCCGGCGCTCGAGCAGATCGGCTTCTCGGCCGACGATGCGAAGACGGTGAAGGCGTATCGCGGCAAGGGCTGCGACAAGTGCAACGGCACCGGCTACAAGGGCCGCGTCGGTCTCTACGAAGTGATGGAGATCACCGACGAACTGCGTGAGCTCGTGCTCGTCGGCGCTTCGGCGCTCGAACTGCGGCGCAAGGCGGTCGAGGAGGGGATGATCACGCTGCGCGGCAGCGGCCTCCGCAAGATCAAGGACGGCGTCACGTCCGTCGAAGAAGTGCTGCGCGAAACCGTCCGGTAGAACCTTAGGAGCGTCATGGCAGATTTGCAGCTCGTGGACATGTTGAAGACGGCGGTGCAGATGGAGGCGTCGGACCTTCACCTGTCCATCGATACGCCGCCCCAGGTCCGCGTCAACGGCGACCTGCAGCGCCTGCCGATCCCGGCGCTGACGCCGACCGACACCAAGTCGCTGGCCTACAGCGTGCTCACCGACGCGCAGAAGAAGCGCTTCGAGGAAACCCTCGAACTCGACTTCTCGTTCGGCATCCGCGGCCTCGCCCGCTTCCGCTGCAACATGTACAACCAGCGCGGCGCCGTCGCCGCCGCGTATCGCCAGATCCCCGAGCGCATCCGCGGCTTCGAGGAACTGCACCTGCCGCCGGTCATCTCGAAGCTCGCCGATCGCCCGCGCGGCCTGGTCCTCGTCACCGGCCCCACCGGCTCCGGCAAGTCGACGACGCTGGCGGCGATGATCGACAAGATCAACACCGAGCAGAAGGGCCACATCCTCACCATCGAGGACCCGATCGAATACCTGCACCAGCACAAGGGTTGCATGGTCAACCAGCGCGAGGTGCACAGCGACACGCAGAACTTCGGCAACGCGCTGCGCGCCGCGCTCCGCGAAGATCCGGACGTCGTGCTCATCGGCGAAATGCGCGACCTCGAAACGGTGGAAGCGGCGCTGCGCATCGCCGAAACCGGTCACCTCACCTTCGCGACGCTGCACACCAACTCGGCCTCGTCGACGATCAACCGCATCATCGATCAGTTCCCGGCGCACCAGCAGGCGCAGATCCGCACGCAGTTGTCGATGGTGCTCGAGGGCATCGTCTGTCAGAGCCTGCTGCCGAAGTCGAACGGCGAGGGCCGCGTGGTGTCGATGGAGATCCTGGTGCCGACGCCCGGCATCCGCAACCTGATTCGCGAGGACAAGATCCACCAGATCTACTCGGCGATGCAGACCGGGCAGGAGAAGCTCGGCATGCAGACGATGAATCAGAACCTGGCGACGCTGTTCTTCCGGCGGCAGATTTCGCTGGAGACGGCGCTCAACGCCTCGTCGCACCGCGACGAACTGCAGGAGATGATCAACCGCGGCGTCGGCGTCGTGCCGGGCGCGGGCCTCGGCCGCACCGGCGCGCCGGCGGCGGTGGCACGGCCGGCGCGATAGGCCGGGTAAGGGACGGAGACTGACATGGCGACGTTTGCGTTTACCGGACGCACCCGCGGCGGCGAGTCCGTGGCGGGTGAGCGGATGGGCGAGTCGATGGAATCGGTCGCGGCGGTACTGCGGCGCGAGCAGATCCAGGTCACCAAGATCACGCCGGTGGCGGCCAAGACCGTCAAGGCGATCCGGCCGAAGAGCGTGCCGGCGAAGAACCTGGCGGTGTTCACGCGCCAGTTCTCGGTGATGATCGACGCCGGCCTGCCGCTGGTGCAGTGCCTCGACATTCTCGGCAACCAGGAAGAGCACAAGTACTTCCAGCACGTCATCCTGCAGACGCGCACCGACGTCGAAGGCGGCCAGGCCCTGGCCGACGCGATGAAGCGCCATCCGAAGGTCTTCGACGCGCTCTACACCAACATGATTGCCGCCGGCGAAGCGGGCGGCATCCTCGACACGATTCTCAAGCGCCTCGCGGTCTATATCGAAAAGGCCGTCAAGCTGAAGCAGCAGGTGCAGTCGGCGATGATCTACCCGATCGCCGTCATCGTCATCGCCGGCGCGGTCGTCGGCGTCATCTTGTGGAAGGTCATCCCGACCTTCGCCAGCCTGTTCGCCGGCCTTGGCGCCGAGTTGCCGCTGCCGACGCGCATCGTCATCATGCTGAGCAACAACGTCGTGCGGTTCGTGCCGTTCGCGATTCCGCTGGCGTTTGCCGCCGCGTATGGATTCCGCCAGTACTACGCGACCGAGAAGGGCCGCCGCGTTGTCGACGGCACGCTGCTGCGAGTGCCGATTCTCGGCACGATCTTCCGCAAGATTGCCGTGGCGCGGTTCTGCCGCACGCTGTCGACGCTGATGGCGTCGGGCGTGCCGATTCTCGACGGCCTCGACATCACGGCGCGCACTGCCGGCAACGCCATCATCGAAGACGCGATTCAGTTGACGCGCAAGAGCATCGAGCGCGGCGAGACGATTGCCGCGCCGCTCAAGGAAACCGGCGTGTTCCCCGGCATGGTCGTGCAGATGATCGGCGTCGGTGAAGCCACCGGCGCGCTCGACACGATGCTGGGCAAGATCGCCGACTTCTACGAGGAGGAAGTCGATACCGCGGTGGCCGGCATGCTGACGCTGCTCGAACCGGTGATGATCGCCTTCCTCGGCGGCGTCGTCGGCGGCATCGTCATCGCGATGTATCTCCCGATCTTCGGCCTCATCAGCAAGCTGTCCGGATGATCGAGGCCGGGCTGCGCCAGCGGCTCGCCGCGCATTCGACGCTGCGGCTGATCGTCGCGACGGTCCTGCTGCTGGGCCTGGCCGCCACGGTGCCGGTACGGTCCGCCGGCGCGCTGGCGGTCAACCCGTTCCTGGCGCTCATCGGCGTGACGTTCGGCTTCACCATCGCGCTGCTGGCGCTGCCGCGATTCGGGTTCACGCCGACGTGGCTGCCCGACCTGCACTTCGCGCTCGACGTGGCCCTGGTGTCGGTGGTGGTGCTGCTCACCGGCGGTATCAACAGTCTGTTCACGACGTTGTACGCGCTGCCGGTGCTGTCGGCGAGCGTCGTCCCGGGACGCCGGCGCGGCCAGCGCATGGCGGCACTGTCGGCCATGCTGTTCGTTGGCCTCGTCGCCGCGCAGTACGCGGCCAGCGAGGGACGGATTGCCTGGCCGACCACCGTCGACGCGCCGTCGAACATGCCGCCGCTGAGCGTGGCGCTCTACACGCTCGGCCTCAACGTGTTCGGCATTTTCGCGGTGGCCATGCTGGCCGGATCGCTGGCCGAACGCGCGCGGAACGCCGATGTCCGCCTCGAGCGCGTCACCGAACAGATCGCCGACCTCCAGGCGTTCAACCAGTACATCATCGACAGCCTGCTGAGCGGGCTGGCGACCGCGGACGCCGACGGACGGCTCCTTACCTTCAATCGATCGGCGATGGCGATTACCGGCATCGGCCCGGTCTCGCCGGCGGGGCGCCCGGCTGCCGACGTGCTGCAGTTGCCGCCCGGCGTGCTCGACAACATCGACGCCGATCTGCAGCAGGTGCGCAGCAAGCGCATGGACTACCGCTTCGTGCGATCCGACGGCAGTGCCATCGATCTCGGCCTCAGCGTCGCAGGCCTGCGCCTGCCCGATGGCAGCCGCGGCTACATCTACACGTTCCAGGACGTTACCGAGACCAAGCGGTTCGAGCGCAACGCGCGGATGCAGCAGCGCCTGGCGGCGGTCGGTGAGATGGCGGCCGGCATCGCGCACGAGATTCGCAACCCGCTGGCATCGATGTCCGGCTCGATGCAGATGCTGCGGCACGAGCTGGATCTCTCCGGCGATCAGGCGCAGCTGATGGACATCGTGCTGCGCGAGTCGGAGCGACTCAACGAGACCATCAAGTCGTTCCTCGCCTATGCGCGTCCGGCGAAGGCGCAGCGCTCGGCGCTGGACCTCGGGACGCTGGCGCAGGAGACGGCCATGCTGCTGCGCAACAGCCCTGACGTCGGCGAACGTCATCACGTGCGCGTGTCGGTGCCCGACGGTGCCGTGCCGATTGCCGGCGACGAGGGACAGATCCGGCAGATCCTGTGGAACCTGGCCACCAACGGACTGCGCGCCATGCCCGACGGCGGCGAGCTCGAACTGGTCGCGCGCACGGACGCCGGCGTTGGTGGCGAACCCATCAGCGTGCTCGAAGTGATCGATCACGGCGTCGGCATGTCGGCCGAGGAACTCGACGGCATCTTCCAGCCGTTTCGCGGTTCGTTCGGCAAGGGCACCGGCCTTGGCCTCGCCATCGTCCACCGGATCGTCACCGATTCCGGCGGACGCATCGATGTGCACTCGGAGCCCGAGCGAGGCACGACATTCACCGTTCGCTTCCCGCGCGCATCATTGCAGACGCATTCCGCATAGAGTTGATCCGACATATGCCGCGAATCCTGATTGCCGACGACGAGCAGTCGATGCGTGAGTGGTTGCGCATCCTGTTTCAGCGCGACGGCTTCGACGTGGTGATCGTGCCCGACGGCCTCGCCGCCCGCGAGACGCTGGCGCGCGAGTACTTCGACGTCCTGCTCACCGACATCCGCATGCCGCGCATGGACGGCGTGGCGCTGCTGCGCACGGTCCGCGACACCGCGCCCGACGTCGTGGTGCTGATGATGACGGCGCACTGGACCGAGGACTCGGACGAGTGGAAGCGCGCGCAGGAGATGGGCGCGGCGGCGCTGTTCGAGAAGCCGTTTCGCGACGTCAACCTCGTCGCCCTGCAGGTGCGGCAGTTGCTCGAGTCGCGACGCCTGCGTCACGAGAACGCGGTGCTGCGCAGCACCACGGCGGAGCAGGGTTTTGCCGGCATCATCGGGCGCAGCGCGCCGATGCTCGACGTGTTCCGCCTCGTCGAAACGGTGTCGCGCACCAACAGCACGATTCTGATCACCGGCGAGTCGGGCACCGGCAAGGAACTGGTGGCGCAGGCGATTCACAAGCAGTCGCTCCGCCACGATCGCGCGTTCGTCGCCGTCAACTGCGGCGCCATGCCCGAGACGCTGCTCGAATCCGAACTCTTCGGCCACGTGCGCGGCGCCTTCACCGGCGCCGACACGAACAAGAAGGGGCTGGTGGAGGTGGCCGAGGGCGGCACCGTGTTCCTCGACGAGATTGGCGAGATGACGCCGGCGATGCAGGTGAAGCTGCTGCGCGTGCTGCAGGAGCGCAAGTTCCGCCGCGTCGGCGGCACCGAGGAAACCGCCGCCAACATCCGCGTTGTCGCGGCGACCAATCGCGATCTGCCGAAGGCGGTGAGCGAGGGCAGGTTCCGCGAGGATCTGTTCTATCGCCTCAACGTCATTCCCATTCGCCTGCCGGCGCTGCGTGAACGTAAAGGCGACGTCGCGCTCATCGCCGATCAGTTCCTGCGGCGACTCACGCGCGAGATGGGGAAGCCGCTCGAAGGCTTTGCGCCCGAGGCGCTGGCGGCGCTCGATCGCTATCAGTGGCCCGGCAACGTCCGCGAACTGGAAAACGTCGTCGAGCGGGCGGTGGCGCTCGAGCAGGGACGACGCGTGGAACTCGGGACCTTGCCGGAACACATTCAGGACGGGCGGCCGGCGACGCCCGTTGGCAATCAGCAGCAGGCGGAAACCGCCTCCGGCTTCTCGACACCGGGCTTCAACCTGGAGCATCATCTGCAGGATGTCGAGCGGCAGCACCTGGAACGCGCGCTGCGCCAGACGGGCGGCGTCCAGACGCATGCGGCCGATCTGCTCGGCCTCAGCTTCCGGCAGTTCCGCTACCTGGTGAAGAAGTACGGACTGAAGAGCACGGACGGACGATGAGACGACTGGCGCTGGCGGGCTGCATCCTCGGCGCCATCGTCAGTCTGGCGCCTGCCACGCGCGCGCAACGCCGGCCCGACGTCGAGGCGGCGCTGCAGGCCTACCTCGACGCGCGTGATGCTGCCGAGGCCGAGTCGCGCATCGACGCGGTCATCCAATCGCGGCCGCCGCTCGTCACCGAACTGCAGAAACGCCTGCGGGCTGGCCGTGTGTTTCCGCCGCAACGGCCCGGGCCCCAGACCATCACCATCACGACGTCGAACAAGACGGTCATCGAGACACGTATCGACGTGCCTGAGGGGTACGATCCCGCGCGTGCATGGCCGGTCCGCGTGCAGTTGCACGGTGGCGTCAGTCGTCCGCTCGAGGCCGGCCCGCGCGACCTCGCCGAGAACCGCATCGCCGGCGAGAAGGCCATCTACCTGCAACCGCGGGCGCACGCCGGCGCCGCGTGGTGGCACCTGAATCAATTCGAGCACATGACGCGGCTGCTCGATCGCGTGAAGCGCCTGTTCAACGTCGACGACAACCAGGTCTACATGACCGGCATCTCCGACGGCGCGACGGGCGCGTATTTCTATGCGATGAAGTTGACGACGCCGTTTGCGGCGTTTCTGCCGCTCAACGGCAACATGCGCGTGCTGGCGACGCCGGGGACGCGCGCCAACGGACAGATGTACGCCGGCAACATGATCAACAAGCCGTGGTTCGTGGTGAATGGCGGGCGCGATCCGCTGTATCCGCTGGCGTCGGTGGTGCCGCATCTGGAGATGCTGCAGGCCGCCGGCGCGGACGTCACGCTGCGGCCGCAACCCGAAGCGGGGCACGACACGCGTTGGTGGCCGGAAGAGCGCGAGGCGTTTGCCGCGTTCGTGACGTCACACCGGCGTGAGCCGCATCCGGCGCGCGTGACGTGGGAAACGGAACGGACGGATCGCTACAACCGCGCGCACTGGGTAGTGGTGACGGCGCTGGGCCGGCGGCCGTCGGATTCCGCGGACTTGAAGGACGTCAACGAGTTCATCGGGCCGAATGGTCCGGCGCGGATGTTTGCCCGGACGTTTCCGTCCGGGCGCATCGACGCCGAGCGGAGCGGCAACACCTTCGAGGTCCACACGCGCGGCGTCGTTGGCTTCACACTGCTGCTCTCGACGGACGTCGTCGACTTCAGCCGCCCGGTGATGGTCCGCGTGAATGGCGAGGTGGTGTTCGAGGGCGCCGTGACGCAAGACCTGCGGACGCTGCTGGCCTGGCACGCGCGCGACGCCGACCGGACCATGCCCTACACGGCGGAACTGCCAATCCGCGTCCCCTGACGAAACGTGCCACAGCGGTCTGACAGGAAGTGTCAGACCGCCACAGCGTGCCGGCCGTCTATCGAAGAGGGACCGCCACGCCGATACCTCCTGTAACTCACTGATTCATCAGCGGCTTACCGGTCCGCGGCGGGTGTCCATGGCGGCGCCGGCAGACCTGGCACACGGGTTGCTCTAAGGAAGGCCGTGCGGACGCCGCCACACATGGACAGGCGGCGTCGGCAACCCGGAACTTCGAGACACGGACTTCAACCTTTCGATCTGGAGACAACGAACATGCGTATTCGCGACAACAAGGGCTTCACCCTTATCGAACTGCTCATCGTGGTGGCCATCATCGGCATCATCGCCGCCATCGCGGTGCCCGGCCTGCTGAGCGCCCGCCGCTCGGGTAACGAGGCCTCGGCCATCGGCTCGCTGCGCGCCATCAGCTCGTCGCAGCAGGCGTTTGCGTCGACCTGCGCCAACGGCTTCTACGCCACGGCGCTGCCGCAGCTCGCGGTTCCGCCCTCGGTCGGTAGCGCTCCGTTCATCAGCCCCGACCTCGGTGCGGCGGCGACGGTGGCGAAGAGCGGCTACAACGTCACGTTGGCCCGCGCCACACCGAACGCGGCCGGCACCATCGCCGCCTGCAACGCAACGGCCGGCGCCGACCTGACCAGCTCGTGGTTCGCGACGGGCGTGCCCATCACGGCGGGTTCGACCGGCACGCGCTTCTTCTGGATCGGCACGCTGGGCACCATCTACGCCGACGTGGCGGCCATCGCGGCGACCGACGGTATGTCGGCGACCCCGGGCGGCAACCCGATTCAGTAAGCACCTCTCCAGTCGGAAGGGCAGGACACGGGCGCGGCTACTGGGGGCCGCGCTCGTGGCCTGTACGGCGGTACGCGCCGACATATAATTTCGCCCATGTCACGCTGGTTCGCCGGCTTCGCCACACTCGGGTTGATTGCGGCTTCGGCCTCCACCTGGGTTCACCATCAGCTGCTGACCGACCCTACTTACGTCAGCGCCTGTGACGTCAACAGCACGTTCAGTTGCAGTCAGGCCTACACCAGCGCCTACGGTGTGGTGGGCGGCGTCTCGGTGGCGCTCATCGGCGTCCTGTTCTTCGCCTTCGTCCTCGGCCTGACGCTCCTGGCGTCGCGGTCGAAGACGGCCTCGGAAAACCTGCCCGGTTACGTGTTCGCACTGTCCACGCTGGGCCTGGCCGGCGTGCTGTATCTCGGTTACGCCTCGTTTTTCATCCTCGGCACGGTCTGCCTGCTCTGTGTCGGCACCTACGTCGCGGTCATCGGGCTGTTCCTCACCTCGGGAGCGGCCGCAAAGGAACCCATGTCGAGTCTTCCTGGTAAGGCGGTGTCGGATTTGGGCGCGCTGGTGCGCACGCCGGCGGCGCTGTCGCTGGCCGGCCTGTTCGTGGCCGGCGCCGTGGCGGCCGTGCTCTCGTTCCCGAGCAACACCGTGTCCGCCGCGCCCGCCGCCGACGGCGAGCAAACCGCCGCCGCTCCCACGCCAGGCGCGGCGCAGCTGGCCGAGTTCGAGAAGTGGCTGGCGTCGCAGCCGCGGGAAACCGTGGCCGTGCCTGCGGACGGCGCCGCGGTGGTGATCGTCAAGTTCAACGACTATCAGTGCCCGCCCTGCCGGCAGACCTACATGGAATACAAGCCGGTCCTCGCCAAGTGGGCCAGGCAGGCGCCGGGCAAGGTGAAGTTCGTCACCAAGGACTTCGCGCTCGAACGCGAGTGCAATGCCACCGTCTCCGGCGATTTGCACGCGGCCGCATGTGACGCGGCGGTGGCCGTGCGGCTGGCCCGCGAAAAGGGCAAGACCGAAACCATGGAGGAGTGGCTGTTCGCCAACCAGCCGACGTTGACGCCGGCCTCGGTGCGGCAGGCGGCACGCGACGTGGCGGGCGTCACCGACATGGAAGCGCGCTATGCCGATACGCTGGCGCAGGTGAAGGCCGACACTAATCAGGGGGCCCAGCTCAAGGTCACCGGCACGCCGACGTTCTTCATGAACGGCATGCGCCTGCCCGGCCTGCGCCCCGAGTTTTTCGACGCGGCGATCGCCTGGGAACTCAAGCGAACGCAGGGTGGGGGCGATTAACCGGACAGAGGAGACTTGAGGGCCAGGCGTGGCGGTCATCGAAACAGAAGCACTATCGAAAGACTTTCTCGTCGGGTTCTGGCGCCCCCGCCCCTATCGCGCGCTGGATGCACTCACCCTGTCGGTCGAGGCCGGCGAAGTGTTTGGCTTCCTCGGCCCCAACGGCGCCGGCAAGAGCACCACGCTCAAGCTGCTGATGCAGCTGCTGTATCCCTCGTCCGGCACGGCGCGCATCCTTGGCAAGCCCGTCGGCGACCCATCGGTGAAAGCGCGCATCGGCTTCCTCCCCGAGAACCCCTACTTCTACGATCACCTCACCGCCGAAGAGCTGCTCACCTACTTCGCGCGGCTGTTCGGCATGACGGGCGCTGACGCCCGCGCACGAGTCGGACAGGTGCTGGACGATGTGGGTCTGGGCGCCGAGCGCCGTCTGCGTCTGCGGCAGTACTCCAAGGGGATGGTGCAACGCGTCGGCCTCGCGCAGGCGCTGCTGAACGAACCCGAAATCGTGTTTCTCGACGAGCCGATGTCAGGACTCGATCCACTCGGCCGTCGTCAGGTGCGGCAGCTCATTCTCAAGCTGCGTGATCGCGGCTGCACCGTGTTCTTCTCGTCGCACATCCTGTCGGACGCGGAAGCGTTGTGCAGTCGCGTCGCCATCCTCGCGCAGGGACGACTCGTCAACACCGGGCGGCTGTCCGACATCCTCGAGTTCGAACTCCGCGGCTGGGAGCTGGTCGTCGCCAACCTGTCGGACGACATGCGGGCGTCGCTCGACGGCCGCGTCCGCCACATCACCGCACTGGCGCACGACCG
>JADZCY010000107.1 GCA_020851325.1 Acidobacteriota bacterium
AAGCCGAGGTCGACATTCTGCAGCTTCACGAAGCTGCGCAGGAGCAGTCCGGCTCCGGCCAGCAGAAGCACGGCGAGGGCCACTTCCGACACGACCAGCGCATGACGCAGCCGTCGCGGTGAAGTGCCCGCGGTCGCACCGCGTCCGTTCGCCTTGAGCGTATCCTGCGGTGCGGTGCGCGTGGCCTGAAACACCGGCAGCAGCGACACGATGACGGCCGCACTCGTGGTGAGAAGCGCAGCCCATGCGAGCACGCGCCCGTTGATGGCCGCGGTCAGGCCAAGGCTGTTGGCCTGCGGAGGCACGAGGCCGACCACGACAGGCAATCCGACAGTGGCGAGCAGCACGCCCGCGGCACCACCGAGCAGGGCGAGTAGTGATACTTCGACGAGCAGTTGCCGCGCGATGCCCAGACGTCCCGCACCAAGGGCCAGCCGCACCGCGATCTCCCGCTGCCGCATCGTCGAACGCACCAGCAGCAGGGTCGACAGGTTCACGCACGCGATCAGCAGGACGAGCGCGACGGCGCCGAGCAACAGGCTTGCCCAGGGACGAACCTCGCGCATGAGGGCCTCGGTCCAAGGCGTCACCGCCAGTCGCACGTTCTCGTACTCCTTGAACCGTGCGCTGTGCGCCGCTGCCGTCTGCGCGGCAATCGCTGCCAGTTCGGCGTTCGCCTGTTCGAGGGTGGCGTTCGGCGCCAGGCGCCCGACGAGCGTGAACTGACGCAGATTGCGCGGCACCTCCAGCGGGTTGCCGCCCCAGGGAATCCACAGGTCCACGCCGAGGATCAGCAACTCCGGCGGCATCACGCCGACCACCTCCGTCGGCGTGCCGTTCACCTGCACGACGCGACCGACGATGTCGGACTCGCCGCCGAAGCGGCCCTGCCAGAGCCTGTGACTGAGAATGGCGACGTGGCGCCCGCCCGGCTGGATTTCATCGGTGGTGAAACCACGTCCGAGCGCCGGCTTCAATCCGAAGGGACCGAACGGATCGGTCAGCGCCAGGCCGGCGGCCACGCGCTCTGGCCGATCACCGCCGGAGATGTTGCGGTTGCCCAGATCGAACGCCGCAATCGACGTGATGGTGCGCGCCTGCCGGATGTCGAAGAACTCGTGCGGCGACAGCGCTTCGATGAATCGCTCTTCGTCCGACACGCGCGGGAACGTGACGCCGACCGACACCACGCGGTCCGCCTCGGGATACGCGAACGGTCGCAGAATCAAGCCGTCGACGAACGCGATGATGACGGCGTTGCCGCCAATGCCGAGCGCGAACGACAGCACGGCCACGGCGGTGAACCCAGGCTGCGCCCACAGTTGCCGCGCGGCGTGTCGGATATCGCGAGCAAGTGCTTCCATGCGTCCTCCGCTGCTTCGATCAACCTTCACGGCGACGCGCGCACGACGATGAGCGCGCGTGGCGCTGACGACGAGATCGGCCAGCATCCACCACCAGAAGCGAATGGTGCCGACGACTCCGGCATGGCGAGCGTCACGGGCTTCCGCGTCGAACGCCGCCATCAAGTCGGCGCGGTAGCGCTCGCGGAACCAGCGCGGGTAGACGCGCAGCAGCAGCGTGTAGAGAACCCTCATGCGGGCTCCAGCCGTCGCTTCGCGTGACTTACGAAACGCCGCCACTGCTCGACTTCCTCGCCCAGCACCTTGCGGCCGCGAGCCGTCAGTTCGTAATAGCGACGCTGCGCCTCCTGACCGTTGGCGTCGCGGGCGTCACTGGCCGTCTCGCGCACCAGGCCGGCGTCGAGCAGCCGTTGAATGGTTTCGTAGAGGGTTCCTGGACCGAGACGGACGGCGCCCTGGCTCAGGCTCTCGGCTTCCTGCTTGATGGCATAGCCGTGGCGCGGCCCTTCCGTGAGGGTAACCAGAATGTGCAGCGCGGCGGGCGACAGCGAACGGCGCGTAGGAGGCATGGCGGTCGAAACATATCGTAATACGATACGTTCAACCGCGAAGTTCATCTTTCCCGGCGCAGGCGCCGGCGATCACGCCGTCGCGGCGAGGTCTGCCGGCCCGCTGCCGGCGGTGTCGTCACTCGCCGCTCGGCTCGGGCGCGGACGTGTCGTCGTCAGGCAGGTCGCCGGCAGCCTCGTCGTCGCCTTCGCCTTCTTCGAGCGGCAGCATGTCGTCGGTCACGTTCCGCTCCATCAGCACCGGCGGCGGATCGAAGCCGAGCTGCTGCGCCATGTCTTCGATGCGCGGCAGGTCGTTGACGTCCTTCAGGCCGAAGCGAATCAGGAACTCACGCGTCGTCCCGTAGAGGAACGGGCGCCCGACGACGTTCTTGCGACCGACGATCTTGACGAGGTGACGCTCGAGCAGCGTCGAGATCACGCCCGAGGCGTTGACGCCGCGGATCTCGGCGATCTCGGCCTGGGTGATCGGCTGCTTGTAGGCGATCACCGACAGCGTCTCCAGCGATGCCACCGACAGCTTCTGCGTCGTCCGTTCGTGGAAGAGGCGGCGGACCCATTCGTGGAGTTCCGGGCGCGTCGTCACCTGCAGCCCGCCCGCGACTTCGGCGACGTGCAGGCCGGGCCGCTCGGCGTAGTCCGCCTTCACCGCCTCGATGGCCGCCAGTACGTCTTCCTTCGGTTCGTCGGCGAGCACCTTGAACAGCGACTTCGGCGACAACGGTTCCGGCGACGCGAAGATCAACGCCTCGACGATGGCCTTCAGTTGCTGGAGGTCCATGCGCGGCTTGGGGCCCTCGGCAGCTTCGTCGGCATCGTCCGCCACTGGCGCAAACACCGCGGGTTCGTCGTCGAGTGCGCGCTCTTCCGCGGGCGCGGCATCTGGCGCGGGCTCGTCGGGTGCCGGCACCGGCGCCTCGGCGTCCGGAACCGCGCCGACAGTGGTGGCCTCGTCGGGCACGACCGTGAAGGTCTCGGCGAGATCTTCGGAGACGCCGGTCGGCGCCTCGGCGGCATCCGGTTCCGTGGTGGGCAGTGCCTCCGGGGTATCGGGCTGATCTGGATCGGTCATTCCGGTGTGCTCTCGTCGGTCTCATCGCCTGCCGGCGGCGCCGGGTGATGAGCCTTGAACTCGTCTTCGGGATCGTGAATCGGATGCGGCGCGTCCTGCGGGCGGGCACGCTTGTAGACGCGGATGGCGCCGACCTGCCCGCTCTGGAACACGCGAATCAGCTTCAGCCGGATCATCTCCAGCATCGCCAGGAACGTGACGATCATCTCGGCGCGGCTGGCCGTGTCGTCGAACAGGTCCTCGAAGCCGCAGGCCTCGTGCTCGGAGAGACGCTCGAGCAACTGCTCGATGCGTGACTCGATGGAGATCTCCTCGGGCGGCAGCGGTACCGGCGGCCGTTCGCGGGCGCGTTCGAGCACCAGCTTGAAGGCGGACAGCAGACCGAAAAGATCGACTTCCAGTTCCGGCTCGTAGTCGTCGCCGGCAATCGCCTCGACACGCGCATCGGGCCGCGTCCACTGCGCGCTGCGCAGCGTCTCGCGCTCGTGGAGCAGTTCGGCGGCGGCCTTGAAACGCTCGTGTTCGAGCAGCCGGCGCACGAGCTGATCGCGCGGATCTTCCTCGTCGCCAACCTCGCCGTCGGCGTCGGGCGTGGGCCGCGGCAGCAGCATGCGGCTCTTGATGTGGATGAGCGTCGCCGCCATCACCAGGAACTCGCTCGCCATGTCGAGGTTGAGTTCCTGCATCAGGTTCAGGTAGTCGAGATACTGCCGCGTGATCAAGGCGATGGGGATGTTGGACACATCCAGCTTGTTCTTCTTGATCAGGTGCATCAGCAGGTCGAGCGGGCCCTCGAACGACTGCAGCTTGATTCGGATGGCGTCGAGCTGCGACTCGAAGCCTTCTTCCGCGGCGATGTCCCGTTGCTCGTCTGTCATGGCCGTCGACATGCCGTCGCGCTAGTAGCGCAGCCGCACCGCATCGCGGACCTGCTCCATCGTCGTCTCGGCGACGCGACGGGCGCGGGCGGAGCCTTCCATGAGCACGTCGCGCAGGTATCCCGGCCGCGCCAACGCCGCTTCGCGGCGATCGCGGATGGGCGCCAGCATCTGATCGATGGCGGCGGCCAGCTTCGTCTTCACCTCGACATCGCCGACCTTGCCGGCGCGATAGCGCGCCTTCAGGTCGTCCACTTCCGCCGTGTTCGGGTTGAACGCGTCGTGGTAGATGAACACCGGGTTGCCTTCGACGGTGCCGGGAATATCGGCGCGCACGCGCTTGGGGTCCGTATACATCTGCCGGACCTTCTGCTTGATCGTCTCGGCGTCGTCCGAGAGATCAATCGTGTTCTGGTAGCTCTTGCTCATCTTCCGGTTGTCGAGACCGGGCAGGCGCGGCGTCGGCGTCAGCAGCGACTGCGGTTCGACGAGCCCGCGCGACGGCGCGCCTTCGGGTACCGGAAAGTAGAAGTTGTTGAAGCGGCGCACCACTTCGCGCGCGAGTTCGAGGTGCGGCACCTGGTCCTCGCCCACCGGCACGACGTGGGCGCCGTAGATGACGACGTCCGCCGCCTGCAGCAGCGGATACCCGAGAAAACCGATGCTGCCGAGATCGCGATCCGACAACTGCTCGATCTGTTCCTTGTAGGTCGGCACGCGCTCCAGCCACGGAATGGGCGTGACCATCTGCAGCAGCAGATACAGCTCGGCGTGCTCGGGCACGAGCGACTGGATGAAGAAGATGCTCTTCTCGGGATCGAGGCCGGCGCCGATCCAGTCGGCAACGTTGTCGATGGCGTTGGCCACCAGTTCGCCGGTGTCGGCATAGTGACTGGTCAGCGCGTGCCAGTCGGCGACGAAGTAGAAGCAGTCGTAGTCGGCCTGCAGCCGTTCCCAGTTCTGAAGCGCGCCGACCAGATGTCCGAGGTGCAGCTTCCCCGTCGGGCGCATGCCCGACACCACACGTTGCCGTTCCATCACAGTAGCCAACCCAGCACGAAGCGCTGGACGGGCCTCATGACGGCCGACAGCACGCCGGACAGCATCAGCCCATACAGCAGGAGAAACCCGAACGGCCGCACGCGGTCGACGAGGTCGGCGCCGGCCGCGGGCAGCAGGCCCATCAGCACGTTCCCACCATCGAGCGGCGGCACCGGAATCATGTTGAACACCGCCAGCAGCACGTTGAGCATGACGAACTGCAGCAGCGCGCTCGGCATCAACTCGCCGCCGCGCAGCGTCGCCACGTCGACGACGGCCATGAACACCACGGCGCCGGCAATCGCCATCAGCACGTTACTGGCCGGTCCGGCGGCCGCGACCATGGCGAAGTCGCGCCGCGGATGGCGGAGATGGCGGAAGTCCACGGGCACCGGCTTCGCCCAGCCAATCAGCGGCAAGCCCGTGGTGATGGCCACCAGCGGAAAGATCAGGGTGCCGATGAGGTCGACATGGACGGCCGGATTGAGCGACAGCCGTCCGAGCAGCCGCGCCGTCGGATCGCCGAGCCGGTTAGCCGCCCAGGCGTGGGCCGCCTCGTGCACCGACAGGGAGCCGACGAGGACGGCCATGAGGACGAAGATTTCTGAGAAGTCGAGGCCTGCCAAGAACCTGTGAGTGTACGCCACGGAGGCCGCCGATGCCACAGACATCGGAAGGGGCCACAGATAGCGCAGATGCCACAGACATCGGAAGGGCCACAGATAGCGCAGATGCCACAGATACCGGCCGGGCCGCAGATGCTACAGAAAGCACGGGCCACAGACAGCACAGATGACACAGATGCTCGGAATTGCCGATTCCCCGATCCGTCAATCGCCAATGCTAGGACACTGCGAAGTGTTCGATGATGGCGGCGGCGGCCTTCGCGCCGACGGCGCTGGACAGCTCTTCACGGGTGGCGCGGCGGACGCCGGCCAGGCTGCCGAAGCGTGTCAGCAGCGTCTTGCGCCGGCGCGGTCCGACGCCGGGCACGTCGTCCAGTTCGGAGCGGAGATCGCGCATCGCGCGCGCCTTGCGGTGGAACGTCACGGCGAAGCGGTGCGCCTCGTCGCGGATGCGCTGCAGCAGGCGCAGCGCCGGGCCGTGCGGGTCGAGCGCCAGCGGCTGATCGTGATCGCGCGTGAAGACGAGTTCTTCCTTCTTCGCCAGGCCGATGGCCACGAGGTTCGACAGGCCGACGCGTTCGAGCGCGGTGTATGCGGCGGCGAGTTGGCCCTTGCCGCCGTCGATGACGATGACGTGAGGGAACGGACCGCCGGCTTCGAGGACGCGGGCGTAGTGGCGCTGCACCACCTGCTCCATCGCCGCGAAGTCGTCGAGGAACCGCGCGTAGTTGGGCGCCGGGGTTGAGGCACGCGGCACGGTGCCGGGCAGTTCCGTCGGTGGACGATGACCGACGCGGAACTTGCGGTAGTCGCTCTTCTTCATGCGGCCGTCTTCGCAGACCACCATCGACGCCACGGTCTCCGCGCCCTGGATCGTCGAGATGTCGAAGCACTCGATGCGCCGCGGCAACTCCGGCAGCCGCAGCGCCGCCTGCAGCGTCTCGAGCGCTTCGTATTGCGCGGTGGCACCACTGTCGAACCGTGAGCGATACGCGAACTCGGCGTTGCGTCGCACGAGGTCCAGCAGCCCGCGCTTGTCGCCGCGCTGCGGCACGCTGATCCGCACTCGTCGTCCGCCGATGGTGCTGAGCCACGCTTCCAGCGCGTCCGGCTCCTCGGGCATCTCGGGGACATGCACGTCCGGCGGCGGAATCTGGTCGCTGTAGAACTGCTGCAGCGCCGCGCCCAGCACGCTCGCATCCGCGCCCGTGTCGGCGCTGGCCTCGGCGACGAACTCCACGCGTTCGACGACGCGTCCGCCGCGAACCTGGAAGACCTGGACGACCGCGCCGCTCGGCCCGATCTTCACGCCGAACACGTCGCGATCGCCCAGCTCGGAGGTGGCCATCTTCTGATGCCGCTCTCGAATGGTGTGCACGGTGCGCATCGCATCGCGGAGCGCCGCCGCTTCTTCGTAGCGCTCGCCGGCAGCCGCCTCCATCATGCGATCGTGCAACTGATCGGCGAGTTCCTGATTGCGTCCTTCCAGGAACAGTTGGGTGTCGCCCACCGCCTGCGCGTAGCGCTCCGGCGAACACAGCGTCGCGACGCAGGGTGCGAGACAGCGCTTGATGTCGTACTCGAGGCACGGCCGGCCGCGTTCACCGGTAATCACCTCGTTGCACGACCGGATCCCGAACAGCTTGTGCGTCAGGCCCATCGTCCGGCGGGCGAGCTTGGCGGGCAGGAACGGACCGGCGTAGAAGTTGTCGTCGCGCGCCACCGAGCGGGCCACCAGCACGCGCGGAAACGCTTCACCCGTGGTCAGTTGCAGGTACGGGTAGTTCTTGTCGTCGCGCAGCAGGATGTTGTACTTCGGCGCCCGCTGCTTGATCAGGTTGTTCTCGAGGGCCAGGGCCTCGACCACCGAGTCGGTGACGATGGCGTCGAGGCCAGCGATGTCCTCGAGCAGGGCGTCGGTCTTCGGGTTGCTGCCGGCCGCGCCCAGGTAGCTGCGGACGCGGTCGCGCAGGCTCCGCGCTTTGCCGACGTAGATGGTCTCGCCGGCACGGTTGGCGTACAGGTAAACGCCCGGCTGCTCGGGCAACCGGCTGATCTGGTCTCGAAGATCCTGGATGGGCATGGGCTGGCGGCTGCGGTTGAGATTCCGCCATCGGTCGACTACGCTATGCCTTGATTATCCCATGACCTTCACAGGCGCCATCGGCGCCGTCTGCATGTTCCCTCTCCGCGCCATCATCAACACCTCGGTGGCGCTCGGCATCCATCCCAACGTGCTGACGCTCATCGGCGTCATCATCAACGTGATTGCCGCGGCCGCGCTGGCGACGGACCGGTTCGTCGCCGCCGGCGTGATCATGATCGTCGCCAACATCTTCGACTTCATCGATGGCAAGGTGGCGCACATCACCGGCAAGCAGTCGCAGTTCGGCGCCTTCTGGGACTCGACGCTCGACCGCTTTTCCGACCTCGCGCTCTTCGCCGGGCTGGTGTGGCTGTATGCCGGTCTGGGCCGGCAGGATTACGTGCTCGTGGCGACGCTGGCGCTGATCTTCTCGATCATGATCAGCTACGCGCGCGCCCGCGCCGAGTCGCTCATCGCGAAGTGCAAGGTTGGCTTCATGGAACGACCCGAGCGCATCGTCCTGTTCATGATCGGTGCGTTCACCGACCGCATGGCCGCGGTGCTGTGGGTGATTCTGGTGCTGTCGGTGGTGACCGTCGCCAACCGAATCTATTACACCTATCTGGAACTGGAGCGGAAGCCGATGCCATCCACCGAAGGGGTTGGCGGCGTGTTCTGGCGGTTCTTCTTCTGGCGGGACGATCGCGCGACGCTGCCCTACGACATCTGGGTGATCGCGATCCTGGCGTTCGTGTGGCTGACGCCGCCGGATTGGTTGAGGGACCCGACAGCCACGGGGATCGGATGGCTGGGAACGGTCCTGGGACTTAGGTCCTAGGTCTTAGGTCTTAAGTCTTAGGCAAGAGATCCAGATCACGCTGTTGTGGACAAGTGTCTTTTGCCTAGGACTTAGGTCTTAGGTCTTAGGTCTTAGGTCCTAGGTCCTAGGTCCTAGGTCTTAGGCAAGCGATCCAGATCACGCTGCCGTGGACAAGTGTTTTTGCCTAGGACCCAGGACCTAGGACCTAGGACTCTTACCCCCAAACTGCCTTGCGCCGGTTCGGTTCCGCGAACAGGCGGCTGCCGCGGGCGCAGATGCGCAGATGGGTTGAACGGCATGGTGTGGTCATGATGCCTTCCGTTTGCGCGACGCGGGACGCCCTTCGTCCACCTT
>JADZCY010000108.1 GCA_020851325.1 Acidobacteriota bacterium
ACGTCGTCGCGCCCTGCGGTGTCGTCATCGTGCCTTCCATCACGCCGTTGCCGAGGCGTCCGCTGTAGACGCGGCCGCCGGCGGTGAACGTGACGTCGATGCCGCGCACGCGCGCGGCGCTCACCGGCTCGGTGCCGCTGGTGTCGGCGACCGTGCCGTAGATCACCTGGTGAATCTGCGTCAGCGTCAGCGTGCCGCCGTTGTCCAGACGCCACGTGCCGGCGACACGCGCCGGAACGATCCAGAGCAGCGCGTCACACCAGTTCGAACAGTCCTTCACCGTCTCGCGCGCGTCGGGATCCCACTCGGTGAACCCGAACGTGTTGGCGACGATGCGAGTGCCCGGCCGCATCTCCTGAAAGCGGGGCAGCAGGCGGTCCATGTTCTCGGGCAGCAGGAAGATCGCCATCACCGTCGCCGCCGAGATGTCGGCCTCGTACATGTCGCCCTGCACGAACGTCGCGCGATCGGCAACGCCGGCCTCTCGCGCCAGTCGCGTCGCGAGCGCCACCATGTCGGGATTGAACTCGACGCCGCGGGCGCGTGCGCCGCGTTTCGCCGCGGCAATGATGTTGCGGCCGTCACCCGACCCCAGGTCCATCACGACGTCGTCCTTCGTCACCTTCGCCAGGTCCAGCATCGTCTCGACGAGCGCCGTTGGCGTCGGTACCCAGACGACGTCCTTGCCGGGCTGTCCGACCTTGGGCTCGTATGTCTGCGGTGGCGATGGCGGCGCCGCCGCGTCCTGCGCGGTGGCCGATGCCGCCGCACCGGCGACCGCGAGCAGCGCGAGTGCGATCACGCGACTGGCGTGCGCGATCATGACGCCGGGACGGCCTTCACCAGTTCCGCCAGCGGCACGATCGGCCCGTGCAGCGACACGATGCGATTCACCTGCAGCTTGCGCGCGCGGATCTGTTCGAGCAGGTTGGCGGCGTACGGATTCACCGGTGCGCCCGGGCTGAAGGCGTCCACCTGGATCAATACCCGCTCGGCCGGCAGATAGGCGGCAAGCAATGTGTCGGCGTGCGGATTGCCGGACAGGTGATAGAGCTCGACGCGCCGCGTCGTGTCCTCCAGCACCTTGCTGTCGCGGAAGCCTTCGATCGTCAGCGGCTGCGGCTGCCGCTGCAGTGCATCAGGCTGCTCGGTGTGCGGGCGGCGAATGACGTCCTCGACGTAGGCGACGTTGCCGTCCTGCGTGATGACGCTGAGGCCTTCGGCGACGGCGGCGCGGATGCCGGCGGTGTGATCGAAGTGGAAGTGCGAGCTGATCAGCTGCGTGAGTCGCTTGCCGGGCACCAGTTCGCGGGCCTTGGCGATCACCGCCAGCGTGCGGGCTTCGCTTTGTGGCGCCTCGACGAGCACGAGGTGATCGGCAAACTCGATGAGCGCGCTGTGATGCGATTGTCCGGCCAGCAGCCACACACCCGGCGCGACCACTTCGGCGACGACGTTGATGGCGGGTGCACCCGGCGCGGCGGCGTCGCGCGCCTCGGCCGGTGCCGCGAGATCGGCGGCGCTGGCGCTCAGCGTCGGCCGCGACAGGCGCATCTCGGTGCTGCGATAGCGATCGATCGAGGTGACGAAGCGCTGCGGCAGATTCAGGCCGTCCACCTCGGCGTAGTCGCTGAACTCGGTTTCGATGACCACGTCGCCGAGGTTCGGGTGCGCACCGCGCGAGCGCACGCGCGCCGGCAGGTTCGATTGCGCGTCCACCGCGAGGGAGAAGGTGCCGGCGTCGGGCACCGTGATGTCGAGCCAGGTTTCATTGCCTTCACTGCGCGGGCCGGCGACGGTGGCCGCGTTGTTCAGCGCCGCACGGAGCAACGTGACCGGATGGTGGAAGTACTCGGTCCGGCGATCGACCATCGCACTGCGGCCGTTGCGCGTCACGGCATCGTTCGCGCCTATGGAATAAGCGACGTCGCCGTCGAGGCCGAAGCGCTGCGTCTGCGCCGCCTGTCCCTGGTAGTAGAGGAAGTTGGGCGTGCGCGTCTGCTGCACACGCATGCGCACGGCGTCCAGATCCAGTTCGCGCTTGTAGCCGGTGACGGCGAACGTCTGTCCCGTCGCATCCATCGTCATGTCCTGGCCGACGTTCCAGTTCATGCCTTCGCCCTCGAGTGTCAACGTGTGCACGGCCAGGATGCGATCGCGACCGCCCAGCGCATCGGCGATGTTGGTCAGCGTCTGCTGCTCAGGTGGCGTCGGGGTACAGGCGGTCAGCGCCGCAACGACAAGGACAGTGAACGAGAGCGAGCGGTTCATGGAAGGCGACGATAGAACGTGGCGGCGGCCGGGTCAAGCCGACGAGTCGCGACACTCGTCGAGCAGCGCGCGGGCATGACGACGGGCGCGGGTGCGGATTTCGCGCGGGACGCCGGAGCGCGCGGCTGAACGGCAGAGCGCCTGCTTCAGCATCAGGCGGGCGCGCTGCAGCCGTTTCTTCACGTTCGCTTCGCTGATCCCCGCGATGTCGGCCACCTCGCGCGTGGAGAGGCCCTCGACGTCTCGCAGAAACGCGACCAGGCGATACGGCCGCGGCAGCTGGCGGAATGCCGCCTGAAATCGCCGGCGCTCCGCGGCGGCGGCGGTGAGCGCCTCCGGGTCCGGCGCGTCGGCCGCCACTTCGAGGGCCGCGTCGTCGTCGATGGAGGTCATGCGGCGCGGTTCGTCCACCCGGGTCCGGCGTGACATCAGGCAGGCGTTCTTGACGGTGCGATAGAGCCAGGTGCGGAAGCCTTTCGGCTGGCGGATGCGGCGTGCGTTCTTGTAGGTCTGGAGCAGCGCGTCCTGCATGGCGTCCTCGGCGTCCTCGGTGTGGCCGCAGACCAGCAGGCTGAACCGGTAAGCCAGCGCCTGGGCGTCCACGAGCAGGCGCTCCATCGCGGCGTCGTTCGACGC
>JADZCY010000109.1 GCA_020851325.1 Acidobacteriota bacterium
ACGTCGCGTCGACGTCCGGCATGAAGGGATCGGCCGGCGGCACCTCCTACGCCGGCAGCAAGTGGGCCGTGCGCGGCATCACGCAGTGCTGGCAGGCGGAACTGCGTCCGGCCGGCATTCGTGTCACATGCGTCTGCCCGTCGGAAGTGCAAACCGACTTCGGCGGCCGCACCGGGCGCAACAACCCCAACAAGCTCTACGCGCAGGATATTGCGGGCACCATCTTCGCGGCGCTCGACATGCCGCGTCGCGTGTTGTGGCCGGAACTCGCCGTGTTCGCGAACAACCCGTGGCGGGAAAACTGATACACGCCGGGAGGTCCTGACGCTGTCGGGAGGCGGAAGGCGGGAGGCGGAAGGGTCGACGCTTCCCGGGAGCGACGTCATGCTCTCGGGACCGCTTTCGCGATCGGGACGGATCTTTCTTCGCGAGTGAGATGCGCCGGTTGGGCAGGAAGGCGAAGCGCACCTCGCCGCTGACGAACCGCTCCGTCCCGCCGCGCTCGAACGCATAGCCGTCGACGAAGGTGTCGATGTCGTCGCGCACGAACGAACGCTCGGCGTTGATGAGCAGCGTCAGCTTGCGCGTCGGCGCGAAGCCGAATGATACGGACTGCACGTCGCCGCGGTAATACACCTGCAGACCTGCCGCGCCGTGCAGGCTCAGTCGACGCTCCGGGGCAGACGCATCCGGCGGCTGCGCTGCAGCGTCGACCGCGAACACCGCAAGCACGAGTGCCGTCACGACGGCGATCCGCATCGCGCGCGGCAGCAGGCTCGCAGCCTTCTCGTCAAGGTCGATCATGATCAGGGGAAGAGGCCGAAGCGCTCGGCCACCGAGCATAGGCAAGAAACCAGAGCAGGGCAATGTTGGCGGGCACTATCAGGAGAATGCCGGCCACGACGAGAAGCCGAGTCTGCAACAGAGTCGCGCCGCGGGCCAGATGGCGGACAGCCAGAAGCCCAGGAGTAAGACGATGACGAATAGCTCTGGTATGCCGATGGAGTCCATGGCCGCCGGTTCTACGTCGGCCACCTTCTGGCATGCAGAAGCGCTGCGTCAGGCGCGATCGAGGAACCTTTCGCAGTACGGGGAGAACTGGACCGGCGAAAGGATTCGAATCCGCGGCCTACGTAACAAGACGACACCGCGTTCTCGCCGTTGCTACCGCTCATGCTCACGGATGAAGACAAATCGCCGGCGGACATACAGCGGAGATACCGAGGACTCCTTGAACGTGGACTGAATGCCTCCAGGGTTCACCGATTCCACCAGCAGCTCCTGTCGGTCGTCCGAGAGGCTGAAGATGAAGGCCATGGTGTAGCTCGTAAATGGAGCCTTGATGCCAACCACCTTTTGCCCGTCCCATCGAGCTTGAATGAGCGGTTCCTGGCTGCCTGCTCCGCCGCGTCGAGGTCGCCAGCGGTCGAACTGCCAATCCCAGGGAAGTTCCCAGAGCTTGCCCAGCGTGTCGGTATAGATGGCCGTCACGTTGAACCTGCTGAGTGTCTGCGCGATGATGAACTTCTCTGCGTGGAGGTACTGGGGATCGTCGCTCCGCGAGCGATCGATTGCCCAGGTCCCTGAAAAGTCGGGTTTGTCCTGAGCGGTCAGAGAATCGGCCAGGCAGAGGGCAACCAACATCGCCGCGAAAACGCCCTTCATGCCTCGATCTCTCCTGGTTGTCGGGGACACTCACCTGCGCGACACATCCGGATCACGGCCGGCTGTGCGCCCGACGCAGTCACGCGGTTCGTCTGAGTGTACCGCTTGTGCGGCTGTAACCGCCGCCCGCCCGTGAGGCGACGGGCGAGAGCGTGGCCGTCGGGCCAGAAACGAAGGACTTTGTTGATGATTTGTGGAGCCGGCGAAAGGACTTGAACCTTCGACCTGCTGATTACGAATCAGCTGCTCTACCAACTGAGCTACGCCGGCCAGGGCGGGACCGCGCACAGCGAGACGCCGCGCGCGAACAATCAGTCTAGCACAGGCGGAATTGAGCGACCCGCCTTCGCGCTGCGCGCTTCGGCGAGTCTTCGCCCGCCTCCCGCCTCCCGCCTCCCGACAGCGAAGGTGGTCCCGACAGGCGACAGTCCGTCCCGATAGCGAAGTCCGTCCCGAAGAGCGTGAGAAGTTCCCGGCAAGCGAAGCCACCGCCGCCTCCCGCCTTCGTGCTCCGCGCTACGGCGAGGCTTCGCCAGCCTCCCGCCTCCCGACAGCGAAGGCGATCCCGCCAAGCGTCAGGCCGCGGCGCGCGCAAGGCTTGAACGCGCGGCGCGGGTCCAGTACCATCGATAGTTTGAGGGTCGCACCACCCGCCCGCACCTAGCGGCCCTCGAGCACCAGATGCCGTCTGCCTCCCTGGATCGTTCGGCCATCGTCGTCCGCGGCGCGCGTACGCACAACCTCAAGAACGTCAGCCTGTCACTGCCGACCGGCAAGCTCATCGTCATCACCGGCGTCAGTGGCTCGGGGAAGTCGTCGCTGGCGTTCGACACCATCTACGCCGAGGGGCAGCGCCGCTACGTCGAGTCGCTCTCCGCCTACGCGCGGCAGTTCCTCGAGCGCATGGAGAAGCCGGACGTCGACGGCATCGACGGCATCTGCCCGTCCATCGCCATCCGCCAGAAGAACTCGGTGCGCAACCCGCGCTCGACGGTTGGCACCGTCACCGAGATTCACGACTACATGCGCCTGCTTTACGCGCGCGTCGGCAAGACCATCTGCCGCTCGTGCGGGCAGGAAGTGATCCGCGAGACCGCGGAAGTGGTGGCCGACCGTCTCCTGGCGCTGCCCGAAGGCGCGCGACTGCTCGTCGGCTACGACCTGCCGCTGATGGATCTCCGCAACGCGCCGCCCGACGATGCGGGGGAGGGGACTGAGGGCGAGAATGGCGCGAGCGCCGCGCCGGTGTCGGAACTCGACACGCTCCGCCGCAAGGGCTTCGGCCGCCTGCTGATCGATGGCCAGGCGGTGTCGTTCGACGATCTGCCGCCCAACGCGCTCGATGGCCGCGCCTCGGTTGGTGTCGTCGTCGATCGCCTGCGCGTCGACGCGGAGATTCGATCGCGGCTCACCGATTCTGTCGAGATCTCGTATCAGGAAGGCGGCGGCGCCGCCTGGGCCATCCAGTTGCCCGAGGGTGATGGCGACTCGGTTCGGCACGAGTTCTCGGAACGCTTCGAATGCCGCCGCTGCAAGATCACCTACGAAGATCCGCAGCCGCGGTTGTTCTCGTTCAACAATCCGTTTGGCGCCTGCCCGACGTGCCACGGCTTCGGCAACATCATCGAACTGGACCTCGGGCTCGTCGTGCCGGACGCGCAGAAGACCATCGCGCAGGGCGCCATCGAGCCGTGGACCAAGCCGCACTACCGCACGCACCTGGCGGCGCTGAAGAAGGTGGCCCGCGCGCGCGGCATCCGCCTCGACGTGCCGTGGGCCGACCTCACCGACCAGGAACGCCGCCTCGTCGTCGAAGGAGACGATGGGGATTACGAGGGCATTCGCGGGTTCTTCCAGTGGCTCGAACGGAAGAAGTACAAGGTGCACGTCCGCGTGTTCCTCAGCCGCTATCGTGGCTACCAGACGTGTCCGGACTGTGCCGGCACGCGCCTGCGGCGCGAAGCGCGCGACGTACGCGTCGGTGGACTCACCATCGATCGCGTGTCAGCGCAGACGGTCCGCGAAGCGCAGCGCTTCTTCGATCAGCTCGAACTCAGCCCCAAGGACGCCGCCATCGTCGAGAAGGTGCTGGCCGAAGTGCGCCGGCGGCTGGGCTTCTTGCGTGACGTCGGGCTCGACTACCTCACGCTGGATCGGCTGTCGTCCACGCTCTCCGGTGGCGAAGCGCAGCGCATCAACCTGGCGACGTCGCTTGGCTCGGCACTCGTCGGCACGCTCTACGTGCTCGACGAACCCTCCATCGGCCTGCACACGCGCGACAACCAGAAGCTCATCGCCATCCTGCGGCAACTGCGCGACCAGGGCAACACGGTGCTGGTCGTGGAGCACGATGCCGACATGATTGCCGTGGCCGATCACGTCATCGACATGGGGCTGGGCGCCGGCGAACACGGCGGCCGCGTGGTGTTCTCGGGCACGCTCGACGCGCTTGCGCAGGAGCCGCGCTCGCTCACCGCGAAGTACTGGCGCGGCGAGTTGTCGATTCCGGTGCCGGCGACCCGACGCAAGGGCATCCCGCAACGCATCAAGTTGATCGGCGCGCGCGAACACAACCTGAAGGGCGCGACGCTCGAGATCCCGCTCAACACGTTGACGGTCATCACCGGCGTCAGCGGCTCCGGCAAGTCCACGCTCGTGCACGACGTGCTCTACGCGGCGATCAAGCGCGCGAAAGGCGACTGGGACCGCAAGGTCGGCGCGCACGATCGACTGGAAGGACACGAGTTCGTCACCGATGTGGTGCTCGTCGATCAGACGCCGATCGGCCGCACACCGCGATCGAACCCGGTCACCTATCTCAAGGCGTTCGATCCGATCCGGGAACTGTTCGCGTCCACCAAGGACGCCAAGGCGCGCGGGCTGACGGCCAGTCACTTCTCCTTCAACGTCCCGGGCGGCCGCTGCGAAGCCTGCCAGGGCGAGGGCGAAGTGAAGGTCGAGATGCAGTTTCTCGCCGACGTGTTCGTGCCGTGCGAGCAGTGCGAAGGCCGTCGCTTCCGTTCGCAGGTGCTCGAGGCGAAGTACCGCGGCAAGTCCATCGTCGACGTCCTCGACCTCACCGTGCGCGAGGCGATCGTGTTCTTCGCCAACACGCCAAAGGTGCTGCGGCGCCTGCAGGTGCTCGACGAAATCGGCCTCGGCTATCTTCGCCTCGGCCAACCGGCGACGACGTTGTCGGGCGGCGAGGCGCAGCGGATCAAGATCGCGGCGCACCTGGCGTCGCACGCCGGCGAACGGCTGCTCTACATCCTCGACGAGCCGACCACCGGGTTGCACTTCGACGACATCGCCAAGCTGATCGCGGCGTTCCGCAAGCTGCTCGAAGCCGGTCACACCCTCGCCGTGATCGAGCACAACCTCGACGTCATCAAGACCGCCGACTGGATCGTCGACCTCGGGCCCGAGGGCGGTGAGGAAGGCGGGGAAGTGATTGCGATGGGCACGCCCGAACAGGTGGCGCACGTCGCGGCGTCGCACACCGGGCGGTACCTGCAGCAGGTGCTGCTCTCCGGCAAGCTGCTGCAGACGGTGGAACGATGATCCGCCGCGTCGTCGCCGCGTGTGTGTTTGCGATGTGTGCCGTCAGCACGGCCTTCGCACAGCCGCCTGATGGCTCAGCGGTGCTGCGTGGTGCGGGCGTGGACGTGCCGCGTCGCGGCGGCGCCGAGGCCGCGTTCGATGCCGGCCTGCGCGGTCCCTCGCCGGTGCCGCCCGGCGCGTTTGCGACGCTCATCGTCGGCATGGGGCCCGTGGGCACCACGGCTCGCGTGCGCAACGCCTATGCGTTCGGCGTGCTTGCCGGCCGCTCGGCGCGCACCGTACCGCCCGGCGAACTTGCCGGCGCCGGCATCGCGCTGCTGCAGATGATTGCGGAGGACGATCGACGTGCTCGCATTGCGGGCGTTCGCGTGGCTGGCCTGGTGTTCGCCGCGCCGGTGGACGGCGGCCCGCCGCCGATGCGTCCGCGCGGCCTGGACGAGGGCGTGCTGTTGATGCTGAACGCCACCGACGCGCGCGAGCGTCTGGC
>JADZCY010000110.1 GCA_020851325.1 Acidobacteriota bacterium
ACTCGTGGGCGTGATCGAAGACCATGCGCACGGCACGGTCACGGAGCTCGGGAGAATACTTGCTGGGTCGGGGCATCGGAGCCATCCTCTCTCATAAGGGGCTCTCCGATAAACCCGGGCCGATTCAATACTCGGCTGGACCTATCGTTGCTCACTCGAGTGAGCCACATCCGTGCGGGAAGCACGATGGCACCTTGCGGGTCCGCGCAGGTTGCCGGGCTCGCCGCGAAGGCGAGCCACTCTGGATGTCATCGACACTATACACCAGGGAATCGCGCGGTTACGCCAGCAACGCCGTCGCGTTCGCGGCAATCATCCCGGCAGTTGCCACAAAGACAGGAGCCACACAGCAGCGGCGTCAGGGTTGGCGCCGCGCACGGATCGGATCCAGACAGATCGCGCGTCCAGCCGGGATCGCGGCCGCGAGAACCGCGCTTCAGTGTCGGCACGTCGCCTGTGGCTGCGTTTCGTCCGACGACTTCAGGCCAGCAGCTCCTCGGCGTTGGCGGCAATCATCTCGGCCAGTCGCTCGAGCGGCAGGTCGTTGGGGTCCATGCCGAACGGCTCCTCGATCTCTTCGGCAATCAGCTCCAGGCTGGCCAGCACGTAGAAGATGAAGACGACCACCGGGATGGCGATGTAGCCGAGCGAGAAGACGAAGCCGAAGGGCAGCGTCAGCGAGTAGATGACGATGAACTTCTTCAGGAACGACGAGTAGGGGATCGGCGTGTTCTTGATGCGTTCGCAGGCGCCGCAGATGTCCATGAACGCCGACAGATCGGCGGAAAGCCCGATGAACTGATCGCCGCTGACGACGCCGTCGCGATAAGCGCGGTCGAGGCGGGCGTGCAGCAGTGCGGCGATCCGCGCCGGACGATGCGCCGCCGGATCGAGGTTCGCCAGTTCCGGATGCTCGGCGGCATCGAGCGCCAACCGCGTCTTCTCGGATCGCAGATGCGCCTGCAGCGTTCGCGCGAAACCGCCCAGCAGCCGCGCGACGTCGGCACGGCTTTGGCGATCATCCGCCGCCAGGATCGTCGCCATCTTGATCGCGACATTCCGGCTGACGTTCACCAGTTGTCCCCACAGCCGCCGCGCCTCCCACCAGCGTTCGTAGGCCGTGTTGGTGCGGAACACGAGAAGCATGCTGATGGCAAAGCCCATCAGGCTGTGCATCACCGGCAGATTGCTGACGAAGTCCTGCCGCGACAGACGCAGGTATTCGGTTTCGATGTAACCGACGGCCCACGTGAATACCGCCACCAGCACCAGCATCGGCAGCAGCTTGCGGAACGTATCGGAGCGGTGCAGCGCCAGCGCCGCCACCCAGTTGCGGGAATCGTACGTGATCATGCGGGGAAATGTAGGCGGCGGAAACGAACGACCAGCTTGCCGCAGTGCATTGCCCGAGTCAATCCGCACGCGAGGTGAAGCCGGCTTCGTCCAGCAGTGACAGGTCGCTCCAGCGCATCAGGGGTTTCTACCGCAGAAAGTAGATGAAAAGACAGTGGCCGCTTCGTAGATTGTCCTCGCGGTCCTCGCCGACGACTGCCGCCGGCGACGCACGAGGAGATGCTGCTTATGAATGACAAGACGCCCGCCCAGATCATTCCCAACCTGCTCGTCGCGTCCGTCGACAAGACGCGCGGCTACTTCATCGACACGCTTGGCTTCGACCACACGATGGGCATGGTCGGCAAGGACGGCCAGCTCGACTTCTGCATGGTGCAGCGCGCCGGCGCGATGGTGATGCTGACGCGTCCGGACACGGCGACGCCGCCCGGCGTCAGCGCGGAGTTGTACATCGAAGTCCACGATCCAGATGCCTACCTCACCGAGGTCACCGGCCGCGGCGCCACCGTCGTCGATCCGCTGACGACGCAGTGGTGGGGGTATCGGAACTTCTCGGTGCAGGACCCGCAGGGCTACAAGCTGTGGTTCTACAAGACGGTGCAGGAGTTCACGCCCGCGATGGTGCCGCCGGGGATGAAGATGGTCTAACGCGCCGGACGTGGTGCCGTCCCTCGCGAGACGAGGCGACCTGGGGTAGGCTGACGCAGGTTGCGGATGCGCCTGCTCGTCTACCTGGTCGTGTCGGCGGCGGTGACGTGGTGTGTCTCCGTTCCGGCGATGGCGCGCACGCAAGATCGCGTCATGGGCCAGCCGGTCACCACCGTTGCCGACGTCGAGCGGAGTCTGGCAGCGGCAGCGGATGCGTTCCGCGCCGGCGACACCGCCGAGGCCGACCGGCTGCTGACGGCCGCGGATCAGCAGGCTGGTGCGCTTCCGTCTCCCGCCCTGCAAGCCGAGGCCTTCCGCCAGTTGGCCGTGCGTCAGGCCGCGACCGGTGGTGCCGCGGCGGCGCGACCGACACTCGACCGCGCGCTCGGGCTCTTCACCGGCATCGGCGATCGCGCGGGCATGGCGCGCGTCCGCCTGCAGCGTGGCCGTCTGCTGCAGTCGATGCCCGATCTGCTCGAGGCGATTCGGCTGTTCACCGATGTCGGTGATCTCGCCAACCGCAACACGGCCTACGTGTTTGCCGTCTACGCGCAGCCAGACGGTCCCGACGGCGACGCGTTCCGCGCCGAAGCGCTGGCGGCGGTGCGCGGCGCTCCCACGCGTGATGACGAATGCGGCGTGCTGCACGAGTGGGGCGATGACTTGTTCAACCGTGGCACATATGCCGACGCACAAGTGCGCCTCGACGAGGCGCTCGCCTGCTTTCGGCAAACGACCGACCGTGGGCGCGAGGGCCGCGCGCTGGTCAGCCTGGGCCGCCTCCAACGCGTGCACGGCCGGGTCGCGCATGCGCTGCCGCTGTACGAGCAGGCCCTGGCCCTCCAGGAGAGCGCGCACGACGAACCGGCCGCCATCCAGAGCCTCAATGCGATTGCCGTCACCCTCGTGTACTTGCGCCGATTCGACGAGTCCGCGCAGCGCTACGAGCAGGCGCTCGCCCGGGCACGCGCCATCAAGCTCCCGGGCACGCGCGTCATCGTCGGCAATCTCGGCGCGCTGTATCTCGAAATCGGCCGCTACGCGGAAGCCACCGAGTTGCTCACGGCGTCGCTGGCCGAAGAGCCGTCGGCGGACTTCCGCGTCTCGCGCCTCTGTGCATTGTCGGCGGCGGCGCTGGCGCAAGCCGACGTGGCGGCGGCCGACACCTATGCCGAGCAGGCCATCGCCTTGTCGGCGGATCAGGGACCGGTGCCGCGACTGACCGCGCTGAAGGCGCGGGCCGACGTGCGGACGGCACAGCGGCGCTTCGACGAAGCGGCCTCCGATCTCTCGGCGGCGACCGCGACCATCGATCGCATGCGCGCGCAGGTCGTGCCCGCGGACTACATGAAGCAGGGATTCGGCACGGCGCACCAGTCGGCGTTCGACTCCCTGATCGATCTGCTCGACGCGCAGGGGAAGAGCCGCGAGGCGCTCGAAGTCGCGGAGCGGGCGCGAAGTCGCGCGTTCCTCGATCTCCTGGCGACGAGGAGCGGCAGCGCCGCGGAGGTTCCGGCACCGCGCGACGCGGGCCCGCGCAGCGTCGCCTCCGCCCTCCCGCCGACGGCCGACGACATCGTCGCGGCGGCGCGGCGGCTGCAATCGACGGTGGTCGCCTACTGGGTGGCGCAGTCGCATACCGTCGTGTGGGTGGTGAATGCCGAGGGCGTCATCGCAGCGAAACGGGTGATGGTGCCAGCAAGTCGTCTGGCGGCACTGGTGGCAGACGCCAGCGGCCTCACCGATGGCGGCGGAAGCGGAACGCTGCTGCCGACGCAAGGCCGCCGCGCGTGGCGAGAGCTGCACCGCCAGCTGATCGATCCGATCGAGGCGATGTTGCCGCGCGCCGGTGGCCGACTCACGATCGTTCCGCACGGTGCGCTGCTTGGTTTGTCCTTCGCCGGCTTACGCGACGCCGCGGGGCGTTATCTGCTCGAGCGATTCGAACTGCACTATCTGCCGTCCGTATCGACGCTGGCCTGGCGCGCGCCGGCCGGCCGCGGCACGGGTGC
The DNA here is from genome assembly GCA_020851325.1 of Acidobacteriota bacterium. Lineage (GTDB taxonomy): Bacteria > Acidobacteriota > Vicinamibacteria > Vicinamibacterales > UBA2999 > VFZN01. The sequence continues at coordinate 4,014 of JADZCY010000110.1, forward strand.
GCTGCTGGTCGGCGATCCCGGAGCGTTGACGATGGAGCAGGGCACGTTGCCGTCGCTGCCGTGGGCGGCTCGCGAGGTGCGCGCCATCCGTGCGCTCGTGACCGGGCCGGTCGAAGTACTGACGGAGTCGAAGAGCGACGAGCGATCGGTGCGCGCCGCGATCTCGCGACCAGCTCTCGTGCACATCGCGACTCACGGTGTGGTGTCGAACGATCCCGCGCTGCCGTCGTATCTTGCGCTTCGCGGTGAGCCCGGCGGCAGCGAACTCGATGGACGCCTCACCGCCGACGAGATCTATGACGTGCCGCTGTCGGCCGACCTCGTCGTGCTGAGTGCGTGTCGCAGCGCACTGGGGCCCGCAACGGGCGACGGAGTGATCGGCCTCACTCGCGCGTTTCTCGCCTCGGGCGCCGGCGCCGTGATGGCCGCCATGTGGGACGTTCCCGATCAGACGACCTTCGAGGTGATGCGTCGCTTCTACGCGCGCCGGAAGGCCGGCGTGAGAGACGCCGCCGCGCTGCGAGCCGCGCAGTTGTCGGTGCTGCGCGATCTGCGCCGGCAGGCGATCACGACAAACGGCGTCGTCGTGCCCGAGTCACCGTGGCTGTGGGCCGGCTTCGTCCTTGTCGGGGCACCGTAGCGAAGTCGCGCACGTGTTTCCCCGCGACGAGCTTGTTCCGCCCAGGCAGTTCGATCACCGTCGGGAGAGTTGAGCGAGCATTCGAGCCGCTTCTCCCTCCGGTCCCGCCTCGGCATTGATCGCCATCGTCAACTCGTCGTGCGCCACGGCTTCGTTGCCGGCGGCCAACGCCGCCTTGGCCAGGTAGAAGTGCGCCTCGTCGCTGTAGGGCGGCACGTCGGCCTGCACGGCCTGCACGAGCGCGGCCTGCCCTTCGGCGACGCGTCCGCGCAGCAGTTCGACGATGCCGAGGTAGAAGGCGGCGCGACTGGCGGGCTCGCCGGTGAGCGTGGGGAGCAGACGGGTCAAGGCCGCGGCGACGCGATCGTACTGACGATCGCTGTAGCCCGCGAGCGCCGCGTCGACGGCATCGGCGTCCGTCGGCGCGCCGCGTGACGGCAGACGCAGATAGACGGGCGGCGTGAAGAGCGCCAATTGGGCGATCAGCGCTCGCCGCTCAGACGGAGGAGTGGCCGCGCTGTCTGGCGCGGGTGATGGTGCCGCCGGCGGCGCTGGCGGATCAACGGGTTCGACGGGTGTTGCCGCTGGTGGCGCCTCTGCGGGGAGACTGGCCGTCGTCTGTGGCTCGGGTTCCCGTGCTGCGGATGCACGCCACAGCGCGACTGCCGCGACGGCGAGGACCAGCACGGCGGCGAGTGCCAGCCATGGTCGTGGCGATCGTGCGGCTCCCCGCACTGTGGCGCCCGGTGTGGTCCGATTGTGGTGCAACGCGGCCGCCAGCGCCTGTGCCGCCTGCACGCCGGCGAAGCACGTCTCGCAGTCGAAGAAGTGGTCCTCGAACGCCGAGCGCTCCGGCTCGGCCATGGTGCCGGCCGCATAACGTTCGGCGGCGTCGGGCGGAAACTGCGTGCAGGGCATGGGTGCCACCATTAACTGTAGTCAGGGGCGGTCTGTTCGTGACACGGCGGGCAGCGCCTCGTGCAGACGCTGTTGTGCCCGCGACTTCCGGGTTCGCACCACTTCGGCGCTGAGCCCGAGACGCGCCGCGATCTCGGCCGGCTTCAGCCCTTCGAGCAGCGTCAGTTCCAGGACCTCGCGATCGCCCGGCGTCAGTGCCGCCAGGCCCTGAGTCAGCAGTCGTTCCCGCTCGCGGCGGTCGTGGTCGTCGACGACAAACGGTTCGTGCACGAGCACGTCGAGCGGCCGCTCGCGCGCCGCCTGGCCGCGGAGGTGACTGTTGGCGAGGTTGCGGGCGATGCCGGCGACGAACGCCGGCAGGCGCTCGGGATCGCGAATCTGCTGGCGGCGGGCCGCCTGCAGCAACGCCAGCAGCGCATCCTGCGTGAGGTCGCGCGCGAGGTCGGCGTTCCGCGTCCGCGCCATGAGCAGGGCCCGCACGCGGGGCAGGAAGTGCTGCACGAGCATCGTCTCGGCCTCGGCATCGCCCGCGGCGATGCGGGCGAGCGGGCTTGCCCAGTCCGCTGGCGCCGGGTGGCCGTCGGTGGTCACGCGCTCATTGTAGGACCGTCTCCGTCGTCAGTCGCAGCGGCGGCAGCAGTCCTGATCCGGCAGGTTGCCATCCGGCAACGTGTGCCCGCGATCGTCGCGGCTGAGCGAACTGCTGTTGCCGACGGTTCAGGCGTGCCGTGTCACGTTTCGCCCGCTGCCGCCACTCAGACAGTGCGGACCGGCGCAGCTCGTGTCGACCGGTCGTGAGGGAGGATGCCATGTCGCGTGTGTTGTCGCTGTTCGTGATCGTCGCGCTCTTTGGTTCGGCGTTGCCGGTGTCGGCCGCTGCCGCCGATGAGCCCACTGCCGCGGCGAGGCCGCTGCAGCTCTCGATTCAGAAAGCAGCGGTGCTGGCCGCGCGCGAGATGACGCCGGCGCCGGCGATGGCAGCCACCCCAGTCGCGCCGCGTCCGTTCAGCGGCACGGATCGGTCGCGCAAGCAGATGGGCGGTGGCGGCGGCAAGGCGGCGATGGTGTTGACGCTGGTCGGCTCGCTCGTCGGTGTGGCGGCGACCGTCTACATGGTTCGGGAGATGAAGAAGTCGTCGGAAGCGGACAGCCAGCAGTAGCGTCGCGGTGTCGCATGCGCGGACGCTCGACGCGCCTCCAGCAGCGACGCGTCGAGCTGATGCCACGGCACGAGGCGCATCTCCGTTCGCGTTCGTGGCGTGTCTCCGCCGTCCACCGTGAGGGCCTGCGTCGGTTTGACGCCCGCAGCATCTCGGCGACGCGCGCTGCCCTCTAAGCTGATTCAAAGTCGCACTTTGAATCAGCTTAAACGGCTGCAACTGACAGATGGGTCGTAGTTTAACGCCGCCGTTCCGTCGCCGATCCGGTCAAGGTGCCTCCCAATACACCCGCGCCAGGTCGCGCAGCATCATCCGGCCGGACGATGCGTCGAACTCGTACCGCGTCGCGCTGCACTGCGGCACCGCGTCGCTGTGGAACCGGACGGCGGCCTCGTCCCAGCTCCAGCGCTCCAGCAGCATCCGGAACATCCGCAACGTCCCGCCGTGGGTGACGACGAGCACGCGCTGGCCGGCGCGTTCGCGGAACAGCATGTTGAGGAAGAGATAGGCGCGCTTGGCCACATCCGCCATGCTCTCGCCGCCAGGCGGCCGGCTGAAGATGGGGCCGTAGGTGTCCCAATACTCCCGCAGCCACGGAAACGCCGCTTCGGCCTCCGCCGTCGTCATGTCGTAGGTGTAGCCGCTGTCGCGTTCGCGCAGGAACAGGTGATGCCGCACCTGCATGCGCGCGCGTTCCTCGGCGGAGTACGCCTGCAGGACGTGCTCCAGCGTATCGCGCGTGCGCTGATAGCCGGAGTGATAGGCGTAGTCGAAGAGCCCGTGCTCACCGCGCAGCGCGACTCCCGTGTCCAGCGCCTGCTGGCGTCCACGCGCGGTCAGCGGCGTGCGATGGTCCGCGACGCCTTGCACCAGCTTGCGCGCGTCCTCGTCTGGCAGGAACCGCTGACCCTGACGAGCGACGTTACGTTCGGATTCCGCGTGGCGGAGGAAGACGAGCAGAGAAGGGCGAGTGATGGCCGGCGCTTCCGGCAGTTCGAAGAGTGGTTCAGCGGTCGAATTCACGAAGGACCTCGCAGAGAAATGGTGGCGTCGTCGCGGCCTCGACATGCGCACGCCGACGGGTGATGGGTGCAGCGTATTGCAGCGCCGTGACAGCGGAGGTCACAGCGAGCCTGGGGTCAGGTCACGATTCGTGAGCGGTCGGGGGTCAGGTCACGATTCGTGAGCGTGGGGTCAGGTCACGATTCGTGAGCGGTCGCACCCGGGCGGGGGAACGAAGCGCAGAAAATGCGCCTTGCCATCCGAACTGTGGAAAGATCTGCGAGGCCACGCGGCAGATGATCGCCTACGGGCCGAAAGACAGGTTGGCGACTCACGAATCGTGACCTGACCCCACGGTCATCTCAACCCCGCCGTCATCTCACGGTCACTCACCCCATCTCAATGAACTACGACATCATCGGCGACATCCACGGACACAGCGACAAGCTCGAGGCGCTGCTCCGCGACATGGGTTACCGCGACACGCAGGGCGCGTGGCGGCACAGCGATCGGCAGGCGGTGTTCGTCGGCGACTTCATCGATCGCGGACCCGATCAGGTGCGCACCTGCACCATCGTCCGCCGCATGATCGACGCCGGCGCCGCGCTCGCCGTGATGGGCAATCACGAGTTCAACGCCATCGCCTGGCACACGCGCGACCCGCGCGAGCCGAGTCGGTTCCTGCGAGAGGACAACGAGAAGAATCGCCAGCAGCACGAGGCGTTTCTCGCCGAGGTCGAAGATCGTCCGATTCACGACGAACTCATCGACTGGTTCCTCTCACTGCCGCTCTGGCTCGACCTGTCGGCACTCCGCATCGTCCACGCGTGTTGGCAGGCCTCCGACATCGACCGGCTGACCGAGCACCTGCATGACGGAAGATATCTGTCGCGCGAACTGATGCCGAGTGCCGCCATCAGACCAGCTGGCGACCGTGACGATGAGCCGCGGCCGAGTGTCTTCCGCGCTGTCGAGACGCTGCTGAAGGGCATCGAGATCCCGCTGCCGAACGGCTGCTCGTTCATCGACGAGGGCGGGCACGAGCGCACCTCGGCGCGGGCTCGCTGGTGGGACGATGACGCGACGACGTATCGCGCGGCCGCGATCGGTCCGCGTGAGGACCAACGGGCGATGATTCCGGACGCGCCACTGCCGCACCACGCGCGGGTCACGTTCGATGGCGCGCCGGTCTTCTTCGGCCATTTCTGGCTCAGGGGCACACCGCGACTCGTCTCGACCAGAAGTCTGTGCGTCGATTACAGCGCCGGCAAAGGCGGACCGCTCACGGCGTATCGCTTCGACGGCGACCCGACTCTGCGCGCCGAGCAGTTCGTGTGGTCCGGGTCGCCACTCTCGACCCAACCGTAGCGGCACGCGGAAACGTCCGCGCGCGGCCAATGCCCGCTTCTGCACCGGCTCACGAATCGTGACCTGACCCCAACGCGAACCACGCCATCGGCTCACGAATCGTGACCTGACCCCAACGCCAGCCACGCCATCGGCTCACGAATCGTGACCTGACCCCAACGCGGATGTGACCCCAACGCGGATGGTGCCGGATGCGCGCGGGCGGTGTCGAATGCTTGCAGAACCATGCGCCGCGCCCTTCTCACGTTGACACTCGCCGGTGTTGGGCTACTAGTCGTGTGGGCTCGTATCGGGCAACCGGTGACGCCGCCGCCGATCGGCCCGGGTGTTGAGCCGCTCTGTGCGGAGACGATGCAACGCAATCCACCTGACTTCTCCTGACTTGCCGAAGGCCGGGAGCAGAAGATTGGCGAGCATGGCATCGAGACCGTGGCGTTTGGCGCGCTGCTCGCCCATCGCAATCAACTCGTACGCGTGGCCGGCGTGCTGCACGCCGAGGCCGAGTGGGTCAGGCTCTATCCGTCCCGTGCGGCGATCGACGAAGAGCCGTCCCGGGCGCCGTGGGTCGCGCTGCACTCGCTGTGGCCGTCCGACCCGCATTGGTTGATGAGGGGGCCATCCATCTCGGACCGGTGCGTCGTCGTGGAGGGCACGTATGCGGACAGACGCGATGGCCGTCTCGATGTCTACAGCGCGACGATCAGAGACGTCCTTCGCCTCGACGTGTGGTCGACGCCGCATCGCCCGCTTCCGACGCCACCACCACCACCATCAGCTCCACCGCCCGTTGAGCGGGTTCCGTCAACGAAGCGATCCGGCTCCGCGCTGGGGTCAGGTCACGATTCGTGAGCGTGAACTGGCGAACGGCTGTGTCGACACGCGTCATCGTCACGCTCGCCGTGCTGACGGCGGCGACCGTTGTGCTCGAGGCGCAGATGCGCGTGCCGGAGAACTGGCAGCGTTACGAGTCGTTGCCGGGCTGGGATTCCCTGGAACGGAGTTGCGTCGCCAACGTCGCCGTTTCCGTCACGCTGTCGCTCGAAGGCGGTCGACTGGTGAGCTGGCACGCGGACGTCCGCGCGCCACGGCGCGACGACTTGCCCTACGAGATTGACCTGCTGGACGCGCTCGTGGACCTGTCAGGATCTGGCGGTCCGCCGTGGCAGGACCCGGCGACGATTGTGCCGCCGCCTCCGCCGCCGCCCCCGTTTCCGCCATCACGTGGGACGGGCAAACCGCTGGACACGGTTGACACCTCGCTCGCCGCTCGCACAGCGCAGCACCGCGAGTGGCACATCATCTACGCCCGCGACTACGCACGCCGTCGTGTGATGCCCGTATCCGACGGCTGGTTCGTGGCGTTCGCTGCCGGTGAATACGGCGGTTCGTTGTGGTGGTACCCGCGGACGCCAGGCCGCGGCAGACTCCTCTGGCGCGGGAACGTGCGATGGCTCGAAGCCATCGGCGACGAGGTGGTCGCCATTGGCGGTCTTGCGCACCTGCAGTCGGCCGAGGGTTTCGTGCTGTGGTTGTCCCGCGGGGCGGACGGGTGGTCGGTCAGGCATCAAGCGGACTTGCAGGACGCGCCGTCAGCGGTGGTTCGCGATGCGGGTGGCGCTGTCGTCGTCGGCACGTCCAAATCGCTGGAGCGTGTGACAGCCGACGGGCTGGAGATCATCGTTCGAGCGACGTTTCCCCTGGGGCCGGAAACGTTGATCGCCGCGCCGAACGGCGAGTTCGCGGCAGGCATGCGCGTGTTCGCGTACGTCTTTCGCCCGACCGCGACGGGCTATCGCGCCGAGATCTACGTCCCGCCCGGATGTGATTATCGATACGAAGGGCTGGTCTGTGTCTGCCGGCCGGCGGGGTGAACCTGGCAAGCCGACGGAACAGACCGAGCGTCGCGGTTCGTCATCCGGAGCGTCGGCTCCACGTCCAGCCCCACCACACCGCGGTTCCCTGGCTCACGATCGTGACCTGACCCCAACTCCAACCCCGCCATCGGCTCACGAATCGTGACCTGACCCCAACGCCAGCCACGCCATCGGCTCACGATCGTGACCTGACCCCAACCCCACCCCAACCCCAACCCCAACGTCAGCCATCGGGCGCCTACGCCGGGCGCAGGGAGGTTGGCGGGCGGAACGTCATCACGTACGCCGTCAGCATCAGCAGAACCGCGTTCGGTGTCCATGCCGCCGCGAACGGCGACAGCGTGCCATCGGCGCCGAGGCTTCGTGTCAGGTAGGCCAACACCAGATAGCCGACGATGGCGGCGAGGCCGAGAGATGCCGAGACGCCGGGGCCGCGCCGGCGCCGCGTGAGGGCGACGGCAAAGAGCGCCAGCGCGAGCGATGCGCCCGCCTGCGCGAATCGCGCGTGATAGAGCAGTGCCGCCCGGTGCGCGATCGTGGCTTCATCGACTGAACCTGCCTGCATTGCGGAAGCGATCCGCTGCTGCAGTTCGCTGGACGTGAGGGCTCTCAACGTGGGTGCGCGTTCCGCGATCGTGACCGATCGCCCCGTCGTCATGGCGCGGGCAAACGCGACGTTGGCTGTCGGCGCGATCCGGTCGAGCGTGATGAAAGAAACCACGGAGGCGCCGAGCGCCAGCGCCAGAACGATCGCCTGCGTGAGACGTGAGATCGGCGCGCCGCCGCAGCCCCACAGGATTCCGAGTGTGAGACTGAATGGGATCGCGAGCGGCAGCGCCGCAATCCAGAAGCCGAACGCCAGTTCCCGCGAGCCGGGCATGCCGAGTGACAACGCCGATGCCACGGGGTGGCCGGCAAGTGCCAGCGTGCCGACCACGAACAGCACCGCGCTGATCGCGATTGTCCGCATCACCGCCCGCCGCTCATCGTCCGAGAGATCGCGCAGTGTGTCCATCGCGGTCAGCCCTGCATGCAGCGCCATCGCGCGGAGGATGGCGAGGTAACCGGTCACTCGAATCCACGCGGCGTCCCATCGTCGTCCGTGGGCGATGGCTTCCGCGTGTTCCATCTGCAGATCGGCGATGGCCGGATCGATGATCCGTTCCATCGTCTGCGACGTGCAGACGCGCGCGAGCAGAAAGCGCAGTCGACTGACAGGCGGGCGCATCACGCGAACTCCGGCACGAGCCGTTTGGCGCCGCTGCTCCAGGTGGCGAGCATGCGCGTGCCGAGGGCGGTGGCCTGATACATTCGCCGCGGCATGCCGCCGGCACCGGGTGGTGGATCGTCGAGGTGCGAGGTGATGAACCCTTTCTCCTCCATGCGCCCGAGCGTGACATAGACGGTGCCGCGCTTCAGCCGTCCGCGTGACGCGTCGACGAGCTGCAGGCCATAGGCAGGTTGCTGCCGCGCGAGTAGCTGCAGCACCAGCAGTTCCTTCGGCGACACGGTCAGCACGCGAGGGTGGGACTTCGCCATGACGGATGCAGTCTTACAAATAAATAAGACTGCGGTCAAGCGGCGGCTGATCCGCTCGGCGCGTATCTCGGCGACGCGACGTCTACGACCGGCACGGGCGCAGTGCGGTGCGGTGGTGCGGGGTGGCAGTAGAGCACCGTCCTTCGCGTGACAACGGTCGTGGCGAGGAGTGGTCGATGCGTCGCCAGAGCGAGGGGCTCCTGCGGCAGGGCGTCACTCGTTGACGACGGAGCGAACGACGTGGCGGGAGCCGACCACGTCCAGCGCGCGCGGGTGGGCTGTAGTGGGGGTGCGCCGGCGACCGCTCCGGGTCCGTGCTGGTGGCTGAGGATGTCGATGGCGAGTTGCGGTGACGCCGCCGCGCGATCCCAGGGCAGGGATTTCGTCTTGTCGAGCCGCGCGAGCGGGTGCTATAGTCTGGGTTTGCCAGTCGCGTCGCGGTGCACACCGTGGAGCGACCGTGCGGAGCAGCCGGCGCTCGCCGACTGCGACCGAATGGGCCCGTAGCTCAACTGGCAGAGCAGCAGACTCTTAATCTGTTGGTTGTAGGTTCGATTCCTACCGGGCTCACCAGCCTTCGCTCATGAATGCACGCGAAGGCTGCCCGCCGGAGTCTCGCCCGCAGGGCGAGCGCAGGCGGTCCACAGCCTCGAACATTCATGAGACTCCGGCTGGCGAGCCAGCCCCTTGCAGTTCACAAACGCAGAGGCTATCCGCAGGAGCCGTCGCGCGTAGCGCGACGCGTAGGCGGACCGCTCGCTGAAGAGGCTCCCGGTTTCGCTCTTCGAGACGACGGCAGACACGCCGGCTGGCAAGCCAGCGCAGGAGCAACAAGAATGGTCGTCGCGAAGCGACACAGCCACCGCTGACGTCACAGATTCTGCGGCGCTTGTTGTGGCCTGATCTGATGGAAACTGCGACGGTGGCCGCCGGCGACCGCGCAAGCAGCAGGCCGCGTGCCGGAACCGAGCTGGCCCGGATCTTTCATAGACCGGCGTATGCCAGCGCCGAAACGGTTCGTCTACATTCTCAAGAGTCTGGTCACTTCCGCGGAGTACTACGTGGGCGCGACGAGCGATCCGGGCGCACGTCTTCAAGCACACAACGCCGGCCTCTCCGCTCATACAGCCCGTCATCGGCCGTGGCGCAAGCTAGTGGTCATCGAGTTCGACGAGGAGGAGGTGAACCGTACCGGGATCATCGGAGGGCGGTTAGTGTGAGTTCTCCATCGGGTTATCAGCGGTCATAGAGAGTCCTGCAGGTGATCGGCGGCCGTCGTGAGGGACTGAGGGGCAGAATCGAGGATGC
>JADZCY010000111.1 GCA_020851325.1 Acidobacteriota bacterium
GTCGGCAGGGTAACACGCGCGAAAACGGGCGGTCAACCTGTTGAAAGGGCGGCGCTTAGGAACGAAGGCCCTGCCAGGTGAAGACGCGCGCGGCTTCGCCGGCATCCCGCGCCGCGGGCGTGATGATCGTCCGCTCGTTCACGAGGATGTGCGCGCCGTCCCTCGCGGCCCGTCGCACGTCGTCCTCGCAGACGAAATCGGCAGGCGTGGCAGATGGTGTGGGCGCCGGAGCAGACGTGCTGGCGGTCGCACCCGCATCGACGCGGCCGGCCGCCGGCAGGGACGCGGCGGTGGCTGATGGGGTGCCAGGACGTGAAACCCCGCGCGACGCCAGGAACTGGTCGATACGCGTCGACAGCGCTGACGCCGAGACCGGCTCGGGCGCGGGCCGCGACGGCGCCTTTGGCAGCGGAGGCCGCGCGGGCGTCGGCGCGGACGACGCCGGCTGCGCGACCGCGGGTCTGGGCGACCCGGCCGTGGCGCCGCTCGACGCGTCCCGCAGTCCGTAGGCCACGCGCTTGATGTTCAGCAGGTGCTTCGGCGAGATGTTGTCGGAGGTGATGTTGCCGCCGAAGCCGCCGCACCCCAGCGTCATCGCCGGGTCGAGGCCCGTCGTCAGTCCGATCGAGCCGTGAGTGGTCGGCGTGTTGACGACGATGCGGAAGGCCGGTTTGTGCAGGCCGAACTCCAGAATCACCGCTTCGTTGCGCGAGTGGATCGACATGGTGTGGCCCATGCCGCCGTAGCGCAGGATCTGCTTGCAGCGTTCGCAGCCGTCGCGCCAGTCGTTGACGACGTAGTACGACAGCACGGGACACAGCTTTTCTATCGACAGCGGATAGTCGCGGCCGACGCCGTCCAGTTCGGCGATCAGCGCGCGAGTCCCGGGCGGCACGCTGATGCCGGCCGCCTGCGCGATGGCGGTCGCGGGTTTGCCCACGAGTGCCGGGTTTGGCAGACGCTGCGGCGTCACCAGCAGACGTGCCAGCGTGGTGGTCTCGGAGGCCGACAGGAAATGTCCGCCCTGTGCCGCCAGGGCACGGCGCAACTCCTGATCGATCGCGCGGTCGGCGACGACGGAGTTGGGTGACGAGCAGAGCAGTCCGTTGTCGAAACTCTTGCCGGTGACGATGTCGCGCGCGGCCTGGGCAACATCCGCCGACGACTCGACGTAGCAGGGCGCGTTGCCGGGGCCGACGCCGTACGCGGGCTTGCCGGCGCTGTACGCGGCGCGCACCAGGCCCATGCCGCCTGTGGCGAGAATCACGGCCACCTCGCGCGCCTTCATCAGTTCCTGCGTGCCTTCGAGCGACACCTGCGTCATCCAGCCGATGGCGCCGTCGGGCAGACCGGCGGATCGCGCCGCGTCGTGCATGATCTCCGCGGTGCGCGTGATCGCCCGCGCCGCTGAGGGGTGCGGGCTCAGCACGATGGCGCAGCGCGCCTTAATCGCGATCAGCAGTTTGTAGATCGCCGTGGACGTCGGGTTGGTCGACGGGATGATGCCGGCCACCACGCCGAAGGGCTCGGCGATCTCGATGACGCGCTTCGTCTCGTCGCGCCGGACGACGCCGACGGTGGTCATCGGCTTGATGAAGGCGTGCACGCGCTCGGCGGCGAACAGGTTCTTCTCGACCTTGTCGGCGACGACACCGAATCCGGTTTCGTCCACGGCGAGGCGCGCCAGTGTTTCGGCGTGCGGAATCACGGCCGCCGCCATCGCGTCGACGATGGTGTCGATCTGCGTTTGCGAGAACTCGGCGAGAACGGTCTGCGCGGCGCGCGCCCGGCGCGCCAGCGCGCGGGCCTCGGCCATGGAGGCCAGGTCGGAATCGGTACGGAGACGGGCGTCGGTCGCCATCACGAAGGGCCGGTGCGTTGCCCCGGCGGGCTACTCTTTCGCGAGGATGCGTTCCACCTCGGCGTGCGGCCGGGGGATGACGTGCACCGAGATCAGCTCACCGACGCGACGCGCGGCGGCGGCACCGGCGTCGGTGGCGGCCTTCACCGCGCCGACATCGCCGCGAACCAAAACGGTTACATACCCGGCGCCGATGTACTCGGTGCCAACCAGCAACACGTTGGCGGCCTTGACCATGGCATCGGCGGCTTCCACGGAGCCGATGAAGCCGCGCGTTTCCACCAGGCCAAGGGCGTCACGAAGTGTCTGCATCGAAGGCCGCATGATATTCTCGTTCGGTCCGCCATGCAACGAAGCGCTCCTGTCTCGATTCGTCGTGCCGCTGTTCTTCTGCTCACGGTCGTCACCGCTGCCTGCGGTGGCGGCGCCGACAACGCGCCGGCCGCCGGCACCATCGCCGTCACGCTGTCGCGTCCGCGCGTCGCCCTCGGCAGCCCCGTCGAGGTCGCGTACAAGTTCACGCTGGCCTCGGATGCGCCGGCCATCGGTTCGCGGAAGGTGTTCGTCCACTTCCTCGACGCCAACGACGAGTTGATGTGGACCGACGATCACGACCCGGTGCCGCCGACCACCGAATGGAAGCCGGGGCAGACCGTCGAATACACGCGGACGATGTTCGTGGGACGGTATCCATATGTCGGCGCGGCGAAGATCGTGGCCGGTGTCTACTCGCCGGAGACGAACGAACGTCTGAAGTTCGCCGGCGATGACCGCGGCGATCGGTCCTACAAGGTGGCCGACTTCGAACTGCTGCCGCAGACCGAGAACATCTTCCTGATCTACAAGGACGGCTGGCACCCGGCGGAAGTCGTCGCCGACGGCGAACAGCGCATCGAGTGGCAGTGGACCAAGAAGGAGGCCACGGTCACCTTCCGCAACCCCAAACGCGACGTCGTCCTGTATGTGCAGGCCGACAATCCGATCGTGTCGGGACAGCCGGCCCGCCAGCTCGAGGTCCGCATCGGCGACCAGGTGCTCGGAACCATCCCCGTGTCCGAGGATGGCTCGCAGGTGCACAAGCTGAACATCAGCGGCACCCAGATGGGCGATGGGGATATGGTGGAACTGCGGCTGTTGGCCGACAAGACGGTGGTGCCCGCGCTGGAGCCCGGCAGCACCAATGCCGACGCCCGCGAGCTGGGCGTGCGGGTATTCCACGCGTTCGTCCAGTAAGCCCCGGCCGCGGCCGGCGGTCCAGCGTCGATCCTTGTGGAGGAGTTTGCAC
>JADZCY010000112.1 GCA_020851325.1 Acidobacteriota bacterium
GCAAGAAGCGGCGCGCCGCCGGACGATGAAGTCGATTGATACGAAGGAGGCGCACGATCTCGTCGACGCTGGCCGGATGGGTCAGGCGTTCGCGGAGGCGCGCGAGGAATTCAGTCTTGCTCACGATGTGACGAACAGGAGTTGGAGATCACCGACGTTGGTGTCGGTCGGCCCGGTGCGAATCGTATCGCCGAGCGGGTTGAAATAGTTGAAGGAATCGTTACGGTCGAGCATGTCGTGTGCCGACGGCAGGCCATGCGCCGCCGCCCGCGCCGCGGTGGTGTGATCCGCCCACGCGCCAGCCACGCCGCTCGTGCCGTCCACGCCATCGGTGCCCACGCTCGCGGCGACGACGCCCGGCAGGTCGCCGAGCGCGTCGGTGAGCGCGAGCACGAACTCGAGGTTGCGCCCACCGACACCGCTGCCGCGCACGCGCACCGTCGTCTCTCCCGCGGAAATCACGCAGACACGCGAGCCATGGAGACGAGCCGTCACCAGCGCGCGGTGCAACCACGGCACGGCCACCTCTCGCGCTTCTCCGGTCACTCGCTCATCGAGCACCACCGGCGTGAAGCCGCACTGACGTGCCGCGACGGCCGCGGACTCCACCGCATCCGCGGCACGGCCAACAACGAACCCGGCCGCGCGCGCCAGACGCGAATCACCTGGTTTCGGCGTGTCGGGCACGCGTCGGGCCAATCCATCCGCGATGCGTGTCTGCACAGCGGGCGGCAGCAGCGGCATCGCCGCACGTGCATCCACGGCACGGGCGACGTCGTTCCACGTCGAAGGATCGGGCACGCCCGGTCCCGAGCCGATGGCGTGCAGATCGTCGCCGACGACATCCGACAACGCCAGCGTCGTCACGGCACCGGCGCACGCCGCGGCGAGCGATCCGCCCTTCACCGCCGACAAATGACGACGCAGCGCGTTCAACTGGTGGATGTCGGCGCCGGCGTGCATGAAGGCGCGTGTGGCCGCCTGCTTGTCGTCGAACGACAGACCATCCGCCGCTTCCGCCATGAGCGCGGATGCACCGCCCGAGATGAGCAGCGCGAGATGCTCGTCGGCGCGGAGGCGGCCGACGAACGCGAGCGCTTCGCGCGCGGCGTCACGACTCCGCTGATCGGGATACGGATGACTGCCGGCGATGAACGTCAGGTCCGCCGGCATGCCCGCGGACGGATGCGTGCCGATGGCCAGTGCCGAACGGACCTCCGCATCGGCGCGCGCCATCAGCGCCGTGGCCATGGCCGGCGCCGCCTTGCCGACGGCAAGGACGTGCATGGGACCAGCGTTCAGACGCGGACCGGCCTCCGGATTGTCGAACGCGCGTGCGATGACACGCGTAGCGGAGACGCCGTCCAGGGCGGCCTGGATGACGTGCAGGACATCGGTTGTGCGAGGAGGTGTCAGTGGACTTTGAGGGGATCGGACCAGGCGGAAAGCCCGGTCACGACGTCGAATTCCCGGAGCAGCCGGGCCATCACTTCGTCGGCATCGGCGGTGCGCGAGAGTTGTTCGAGGTCGGCCATCACGCGTTGCAGCGCCTGCTCGACGCCGCAGATGGCCTGCTCGGAGAAATACTCCCGCTGCGCCTGCAGGCACTGGTGATGCTTGAGAAATTCTTCGCGATAAAAGTCAATCAGGGCCGATGGAGGCATCGGTCGGTGACGGTCGGTGAGGAAGCTCGGGAGACGATTCCGTGCCCGCGACATGTGTGTCCGACGTCTCTGAGTGTAAAGAGATGACTTTATCGTTGTCAACCGTGTCAACGTGCGGATCGGGAGGCGATGAACCCGGCCAGGGCGCCGACGCCGAGGCCGGCGGCGACGAGCAGCACCTGATCGCGCCAGCTCAGGAATAGCACCTCCTGCCCCGCCGTCAGCGTCAGGCCGTCGGCCCCCAGCCACCCGCGGACGCTGCCGAACCCGATGCCGAGGACGACAATGGCCACGACCGCGCCGATGCCGCCGAGCAGCAGGCCCTCGACGACAAAGGGGCCGCGAATGAAGGCCAGCGGCGCACCGACGAGCCGCATGATGTCGAGTTCGTCGCGGCGCGCGTGCAGCGACAGGCGCACCACCGCCGTCACCGTGAACGCCGCGCCGAGCAGCAGCACCACCGTCACCACGAGTCCGGCGACGCGGGCCCCGGCAATCAATGCCAGCACGCGTTCGAGCCAGCGGCGGTCGAACTGCACGTCGGCGACGCCGTCCTCCCCCAGCATCACGCTGGCCAGTGCCGCCGCGTCGTCCGCCACGCCGGCGCCGGGACGCAGGCGGACTTCGAACGAGGCCGGGAACGGGTTCTCCCCGATCGTCGTCGTGACGTCGGCGAGTTCGGGAAAATCCGTGCGGAACCGCGCCATCGCGTCGTCCTTGGCGACGAAGTCGACGCGTTCCACTGTCGGCTGGCGCCGGATGATCGCTTCGATCGCACCGCGCCGATCGTCATCCACATCGTCGCGGAGGAAGACCGACACTTCGGCCGCGTCCATCCACTGCTCGACGAAGCGCTGGAGGTTCGAGGTGAGAAGCAGGA
>JADZCY010000113.1 GCA_020851325.1 Acidobacteriota bacterium
CGGATCAGATCCGTCACTTGATCCGCGGCGGCTCGGCGCAAACCTTCGACGTGCTGAACCGGAAGTGGGTGGTCGGCCGCGACGGTTCGATCTATCACTATCAGTATTACAACCCGCGGACGCACGAGCTGAACGGGCTGTCGGTGTTCGAGTTCGATGACGCGTCGCACCGGTTGATGCGTCGCGTGCAGGCGGCACGCGCGCTGTTCATGCCGGCGGAAGACCCGACGAAGCCGGGGCTGTGGCAGGTCAACGAAGGCTGGGAACGCCGATTCGATCAGCCCGACGCCACCGTGTTCGAACGCTTTGGCGTCACCACCCTGCCGCTCGAGCCCGCCGAGTATTTCGTGACCGAAGTGCCCGAACCGCGGCGCATGACGTACCCGCAGTTGCAGCGCTACATCACGGAACTGCGCTCCAGTGGCTACGACGTGCTCGAGCACGAGGTGGAGCTCTATCGCAAGGTGGCGTTCCCGTTCGTCACACTGGTCATGACGTTCATCGCGGTGCCGTTTGCCGTCACGACCGGCCGCCGCGGCGCCATGTACGGCATTGGCATCGGCATCGTGCTGGCGCTGCTCTACTGGACGATGATCTCGGTGTTCGCGGCGTTCGGGGCCGGTGGGTTGATCAGCCCCCTGCTGGCGGCGTGGGCGCCCAATCTGCTCTTCGGCGCGGCGGCGGTGGTGCTGCTGTTGACGGTCAGGACGTGAGGATGATGAACGACACCCCTCGACGTCCGTCACTGCTGCGCGCGCTGGCCGGTTTCGTCATCCTGGTGTCGTCGCTCGTCGTGCTGATGATGGGTATCGTGCTGCTGGTGACGGCACTGCAGCGCGGCGCCTACAACGAACGGCCGATGATCGAGGCGTTCGGCATCCTGAGCATCGGCGGCGGGCTACTGGCCGCCGGCATCGCGCTGCTCATCTGGGAGCTCAGCATCCGCTACGGTCTCCCGCGCTAAGCCTTCCGACCCTTCAAGCCCCCCAAGCCTTCCAAGCCCTTCAAGCCCTCCAAGCCGTTTCCGGGCGGCGCGCAGGCGAGCCGCCCGCCTCATGGCTTCCCCAGCCACAACTCCGACATCTCAATCGTGCCGCGCGTGCCCGGTCGCGCGTTCAGCGTGTCGATGACGAGCAGCAGCGA
Organism: Acidobacteriota bacterium; assembly: GCA_020851325.1. Taxonomy (GTDB): domain Bacteria; phylum Acidobacteriota; class Vicinamibacteria; order Vicinamibacterales; family UBA2999; genus VFZN01. Next base: position 1,144 of record JADZCY010000113.1, read on the forward strand.
GTCCACGCGATCGAGCGGCGGCGAGGCCTGCGTGGTGTCGCCGAGCGGCGTCATGCGATCGAAGAACACCTCAGCGACACGACCGGTGGCATCGAGATAGACGGTGTCGCCCCAGCGTTCGCCGGAGGTCCGCGTCGAGTCGCGCAACTGCACCGAGAGCCGCACGGGACCATCGGCGCGGCCGTGCAACTGGAAGCGGTCGTGGCCGCCGAGCGCGGCCACCGGAAAGCGGATCGCGGCGTAGGGCGCAGCTACGCTGCCGTCGGCCAACGCGTACTCCCAGGCGAGAAGCGGACCCTCACCCGGGCCGCGCAAAACCAGACGGATTGTCGATCCCGCCGACGCCTCGGCCACCCACGCACCGGTGGCAATCGGGGTGCGTGCGGATGGTGGCGGAGCCGCGGCCACGCGTGCGGCCGCGTGCGCGTCACGCAGACCGACGTAGATGGGATTCGACACGATCCACGGGATCGGCGGACGGCCGAACGCATCGGGGATCTCCACTTCGACACGATACGCTGCCGGTTCAGCGGGCACGGCGAGATGCACTTCCGGCTCGGTGCTGTCGAACCAGTAGTTTCCATCGCGCAGGAACACGATGCGGAAACCGGGCGGCGCCGCCACGCGCGCGTGCAACGCGATCTCGCCGCGGAGGTCGAGATAGTCGCCCATGTGCGCCCACTGCGCGCTGCTCGTTGCCGTGAACTCGAAGGCGCCTGGCGTCGCCATGCCGTCGATCACGGTGTAGGTGCGGCCCCAACGCAGCCGCGAGAGAATCGCCTCGGCATCGCGCGCGGCGTCGCCCGACAGCGGCGCGTCGAGCACGACGCGTTGACCGAAGGCACGAAACGACGCTTCGTACGACGGCACTTCGAGAAAGCGTCCTTCGTCGTACGGCTCGCTGCGCTGACGCCAGCCGAGCCGCGCATGCGCGTCGGCACCGGCCATTCCCGTGAGGCGCCGCGTCGCAGTCATCGTGTCCCATCGCCGCAACAGATCCACCGGACGGTCCAGCGTCGACGCCAGTGTTTCCACGGGCCGCAGCGCATAGGTCAGCAGGAACCGGCCGAGCGACCCGACGAGCTCATCGCGCCACTGGCTGTCGGCGTTGAGCCATTCGAGACCATCGAGCGGCACCGACCAGTCGCGCCAGGCCAACGACTCGCGCGGCGAGTCGGGATGCGCGGCGATGGCCATGCCGCCCAGACGCTGCACGTCTTCGACGACGGCGTGTGCTGAGCCGGCCAGTGGATAGGATGACGGGCGTGCGCCGAGCGCCACCACATGGCCGGCGCTCGTGTTGATCTCCACGCCTTCGATCACCAGTACGCCCGACAGATAGCGCGGCGGCGCCGCCACGCGCGTGCCGTCGCCGTGGTCGGTGAGGATGACGAACTGCAGGCCGGCGCGCGCCGCGGCGGCGGCGATCTGGTCAGCGCTGCCCGTGCCATCCGAGATCGTCGAGTGCACGTGATACACGCCGCGCACGGCCTGCGTGTGCGGCGGCCAATGCGGCGCCGGCGTCGTCGCGTGCGGCCGCGGCAGCAGGAACGGGATGGCGGCCGCCACGAGGGCCGCGACCACCAACAGGGCGAGCAGAACGGAGCGGACGCGGCGAGTCACCGGCGAGGATGGAAGCGATCATACAGCGTGCGCAGGCGCGCATCGAGCACGTGCGTGTAGATCTGGGTCGTCGAGAGATCGGCGTGGCCGAGCATCAACTGGATGGCGCGCAGGTCGGCGCCGCGCTCGAGCAGGTGCGTGGCGAAGGAATGCCGCAGCACATGTGGGCTGAGCCGCGTCGATAAGCCCAGCGCCGTCGCGTAGCCGCGCAGCAGCTTCCAGAAGCCGACGCGCGTCAGGCCACCACCGCCGCGCGCGTTGACGAACAAGCGCGTCGCGGTGCGGCCTTTCGTCAACGCCGGACGTGCGGTGGCCACATAGGTGCGCACCCACTGCGCCGCCTCGTCTCCCAGCGGCACGAGCCGTTCCTTGCGGCCTTTGCCGAGCGTCGTGACCAGGCCCTCGTCGGCGTTGACGTCGGATGGTCGCAGTGCCACCAACTCCGAGACGCGCAGCCCGGTGGCGTACAGCAGCTCGATCATCGCGCGGTCACGAATACCCCGCGGCGTCGTGGTGTCGGGCGCGGCCAGCAGGCGGTCGACCTCGTCCAGCGTCAGGAACCGTGGCAACGTCCGCACCGCGCGCGGCGCCCGCACATCGTCGGCCGGGCTGTGCGGCAGGCGGCCGTTGACGACGAGATAGCGATAGAAGGCGCGGACGGTGGCGACCATGCGGGCGACCGAACGCGGCGCGCGCCCTTCGGCCATCAACTGGCGGATGAACGCCTCGACGTCCTGACGCGTCAGCGTCGCCGGCGTCTGGCTGCGCCCGGCGGCAAACGCGTGGAGCATCTGCAGGTCGTGCCCATACGCTTCCACGGTGTGCGGCGAGAGCCGGCGCTCGGCAGCCAGGTGTACCAGGAAGGCGTCGATCGGCTCGTTCACGGTCGGGAGCTAGCTTACGTCAGCCGTCGATTGA
>JADZCY010000114.1 GCA_020851325.1 Acidobacteriota bacterium
GACAACGCCGACCTCACGCAGCGTCCGTGGTACTACCACCACATCTTCGCGGATCCGAAGAACGCCGACGTGCTGTGGGCGCTCAACGTCGATCTCTTCAAGTCGACCGACGGCGGCGTCACCTATCAGGAAGTGAACGTGCCGCACGGCGACAACCACTTCCTGTGGATCGACCCGCAGGACACCAACCGCATGATCGAGGGCAACGACGGCGGCGCCACCGTGACCTTCAACGGCGGCAAGTCGTGGTCGACGATCCTCAACCAGCCCACCGCGCAGCTCTACCACGTGGTCACCGACAACCAGGTGCCGTACCGCCTCTACGGCGCGCAGCAGGACAACACCACCATCTCGGTGCCGAGCCGCTCGGATCGCGGCCGCATCACCATCGAGGACTGGGAGACGGTGGGCGGCGGCGAGGATGGCTACATCGCCACCCACCCGACCGATCCGAACATCGTCTACGCGGCCGATCACCACTGGCTGCATCGCTACGACCGCAAGACCAGCCAGGTGAAGGACATCTCGCCGAATCCCGAGACGCATTACGGGTGGGGCGCCGCCGACATCAACTTCCGCTTCTGGTGGACCTTCCCGGTGATGACCTCGCCGCACGACGGCAAGACGCTCTACGTCACCTCGCAGAAGGTGCACCGCACGCGCAACGAAGGCCAGAGCTGGGAAGTGATCAGCCCGGATCTCACGCGCGCCGATCCGAAGACGCTCGAGAAGACGCCGTCGTACATGAGTCCGTCGCCGGGCGAGTTCTGGGGCCCGATTACGCGCGAGGCCTACGGGCCCGAGTGGTACGCGACGATCTTCGCGTTCGCCGAGTCGCCGAAGCAGGCGGGCGTGCTGTGGGCCGGGTCGGACGACGGCTACGTGCAGGTGTCGCGCGACAACGGCAGCACCTGGACGAAGGTGACGCCGCCCGATCTGCCGGAGTTCGCGCTGGTCAGCATCATCGACCCGTCGCCGCACGACGCCGGTACCGCCTACGTGGCGGCCACGCGCTACAAGCTGCAGGACACCAAGCCGTACCTCTTCAAGACCAGCGACTACGGGAAGACGTGGACGAAGATCGTCACCGGCATCCGCGGTGACGACTTCACGCGCGTCATCCGTGAAGACCCGAAGCAGAAGGGCCTGCTCTACGCGGGCACGGAAACCGGCGTCTACGTGTCGTTCGACGACGGTGGCCACTGGCAGTCGCTGCGTCTCAACCTGCCGGTCGTGCCGGTGCACGATCTGGTGATCAAGGACGGCGACCTGGTGGCCGCCACGCACGGCCGCTCGTTCTGGATCCTCGACAACGTCGCCCTGCTGCACCAGGCCATGGCCGCGCCGACCACCGAGGCGGTGCGTCTCTTCACGCCGCGCGTCACCACGCGCTTCGGCCGCGGCGCGTCGCTGGCCGGCACGGCGTCGATCGTGCCCAATATCGACGGATCGAATCCGCCGGCCGGTGTCGTCCTGCCGTTCGTCCTCAAGGACGCGCCCACCGGTCCGGTCACCCTCACCATCTCGAAGCAGAGCGAGCCGGGTGCCGGCATCGTGCGCACGGTGACGTTCGATCCGCCGAACGCGCCGGCCGGCGGCCCGCGCCGCCCGGTGGCGCGCGCCGGCGCCAACACCTACGTGTGGGACATGCGCTATCCGGCGCCCACCGTGCTGCCCGATGCGGTGTACCAGGGCCGCGCCGTCGGGCCGATGGCGCCTCCCGGCACCTACACGATCGAGCTCACCGCCAACGGCGTCACCACGAAGACCACGGCGCAGGTCGTGAAAGATCCGCGCCTCAGCTACACCGATGCGGAACTCGAGCAGCAGTTCACGTTCCTGATGACCGTGCGCGACAAGCTCACCGAGACGATGGCGACGGTGAAGCAGGTGCGCGACACGCGCACCGAGGCCGAGGCGCTGGTGGCCAAGGCGAAGCAGACGCGCCGTGGCCGCACGCCGGAATCGCAGGCGCTGCTCGACAAGTCGATGCAGGAGCTGAACAACCGGCTCTACACGATCGAGGAACGCCTGGTGCAGTACCGCGCCAAGGCGGGGCAGGATCTCATCGCCAACCCGACCGGCATCGACAGCAAGCTGGCGCAGCTCCTCGGCTTCGCGTCGATGGGCGATGGTCCGCCCACCGACGGCGCGAAGGATCTGCTCAAGCGGCTCACCGACGGCATCGGCGTACGCCAGACGGCGCTGAAGGGCGTCGAGGCGAAGGAACTCGCCACGCTGAAGAAGCTGGCCGCCACGCTGTCGCGCTGATCGCGCGACACGTCACGGTTGAGGTAGTCTGCACGTCAGCGGGTCCGCGGAGGCCCGCGCACCATGGCGAGGCGGCATTCGACGACGGGGCAGCGCACGCGCGAGACGCGTCGGGCCCCGGCCGTGCCGCGGCGTCTCGGGCTCGCTGCCGCCGCGCTGGTCGTGGTGGCGATCGCGGTCGTGGTCGGACCGCGCGTCTGGCCGCGACCGACCGGCCCGTCCGCACCGGCGGCGGAACCGACCGCCGCCGCATCGAGCGGCCGCGGATCCGGCGACGAGCTCTATCAGTCCTTCTGCGCGTCGTGCCACGGCCCCGAGGGCCGTGGTGACGGACCGGCCGCGCCGCTGTGCCGCGTGCCGCCGGCCGACTTCACCCGCGCCGAGTTCAAGGTGCGCTCCACCGCCAGCGGCGCCCTGCCGCGCGACCAGGATCTGCAGGCGGTGATTCGGCGTGGCGCCGGTCCCGACGGCGCGATGCCGGCCTTCGCGATGCTCGAGCCGTCGGAGGTCGATCGGCTCGTCACGCGCCTCAAGGCCTTCTCGTCCCGCTGGCAGACCGA
>JADZCY010000115.1 GCA_020851325.1 Acidobacteriota bacterium
CCCCGATGACCCTGCGAGACCTGCGGCGGGCCGCCGTCACGTGGAGCATCCTCGAATACGACGACCTCGCCACCGCGATATCGGCGCTGGGTTTCGTGCAGGCGGATCCCATCCGCGCTCCGGCGCGGGCGCAGGACCTGATGCTGCGTCAGCGTGTCCCTGGGTATCACGCCGGTGATCTCGAGCGGCTGTATCAGACGCTCGCCGTCGAAGAAGACTTCGTCGTCAATTACGGCTTCGTGACGCGCGAGGTGCAGGCCTTGATGCACCCGCGTGGTGGGCTCCGTCGCTGGCCGTCACCGGGGCGGAAGAAGGCGGAAGCAGTGCTCGCGTTCGTCCGCGAGCGCGGGCGCGTTCATCCGCGCGACGTCGACGCGCACTTCGCCCACGGCTCGGTTCGCAATTACTGGGGCGGGTCGTCCAGCGCGACGACGCATGCGCTGGACCATCTGCATTACCGGGGATTGCTGCGCGTGGCGGGACGCGAGGGCGGCATCCGGCTCTACGCCCCGCGCGAGGTGCCGCCGCCGGCAGTCGGCGCGGCAGAGCGGCGCGCGCGCCTCGATGCGCTGATCGACGTGCTGGTGAAGAAGTATGCGCCGGTGCATACGAGCACGCTGACGTGGCTGGTGGCGCGCCTGCGTCTGGCAACGCCGCAGTGGCACCGCGAGGTGCCCGCCGCGCTGGCCCGCGCGCGGCATCGCCTGGCGCATGCGCGCGTCGATGGCGTGTCGTGGTACTGGCACCCCGAGCAGTCCCTGGCCGACGACGCCGTGCACGAGCGCGTGCGCTTTCTCGCGCCCTTCGATCCCGTGGTGTGGGATCGCCGCCGCTTCGAGGCGCTGTGGGAGTGGCCGTATCGCTTCGAAGCCTACACCCCGGCGGCCAAGCGGCAGTTCGGTTACTACGCGCTGCCTCTCCTGTGGCGCGATGTCGTGATCGGCTGGGTCAACGCATCGGTCGTCGATCAGCGACTCGTCGTCGTGCCGGGCTACGTGAGCGGCCGCCCACCTCGCGACCGCGCCTTCCGTCGCGAGTTCGACGCAGAAGTCGCGAGGATGCAGGAGTTTCTGACGGGAAGGGCTTGAAGGGCTTGGGGCTTGGAGGGCTTGGGGCTTGGAAGGCCGGGCTCGCAGGCAGGAAGCGGGACAGGAAAGATCAACAGATAGATCTCCAGTTCGCCACATCACCAGATTGATCACCAGACCACCAGCTCACAAGATCACCAGATTCACCTACTTCTTCTTCTCGTCAGCCAGTCTCTGATCGAGCCTGGCCTCGCCATCCGCCGCGTATGTCTTGCAGGTCTTGCCGACGGCAAAGCTGGGGTGCGGCGCGATCAGAATGTCGCAGGGGAGAGCGGCCACTTTCGCGATGCTCTTGCGGAAGGTTGCGACGCGCGCCGGATCATCACTGAAGCGGAAACCGGGCGCGGCCACCGACGTGAGTGAGTCCGCGTAGACCACGTTGCGGCAATCGGTGCCTTCGCACGAACGCCAGGTGTACGCGGTGCTCCCGGGCGCATGACTGGGGACGTGATGCACCGTGATCGCGATGTCGCCGACGCGCAGCACCTGACCATCGGCCAGATCCTCCACGTTACTCACCTTCGGGAAGCGGTTGGCTTCGACGCCGAATCCGGCTTGCGGATCATCAGGAGTGATCGTTCCCATGCGCAGCGCGGTCGCCGTGGACGGACTGCCGCCGACGCGCGCGCCGCTGAGGCGCTGCAGCGCGTTGACGCCGCCGGCGTGATCGTAGTGACCGTGCGATACGAGGATCAGCTTGATGTCTTCGGTCCTGAATCCCAGCGCGCGGATGTGCTGGTCGATGAGCGCCGCCGATTGCGGCAACGCTCCGTCGAGGAGCACGTGTCCGGCGCTCGAGGTGACGAGCACCGACGACAGCCCATCCGTGCCGACCGTGTAGGTGTTGCCGAAGCGCTTCACTGGCGTGACGTCCTTGTTCCAGGCGTCGCACAGATCGCAGACAAGCGGCACATCGGGCTTGAGTTGCGCATACGCGGTGCGCGGCAGGACCGTCTGCACGGCGACGGCGACGAGAGCGGCGGCGATGGACAGGCGCATGGCGAACGACATCGTAGCGCGGTCCGCGAGTGCCAGCGATAGAATCGGGCATGGCATCACGACGATTTCTGGTGACGGGCGGCAGCCAGGGCATTGGCGCCGCGATTGTGGAACAGGCACGCGCGGCGGGGCATCAGGTGGTCTTCACCGGCCGTGACGAGGCGTTGCTGAAGGCCGTGGCGGAGAAGACCGGCGCGCACGCGGTGCGCGCGGACGTCACCTCCGCCGACGACAACGCTCGCGTCGTGCAGGCGTGCATCGATCGCATGGGCGGCGTCGACGTGCTCATCAACAACGCCGGCTACGCCTACTGGGCCGAGATTGGCGCGTTCGACGTCGAGGCGATGCGCACGCAGTTTGAAACCAATGTCTTCGGCCTCGTCGACATCACCAACCGCATCGTCCCGCTGATGAAGGCGCAGGGCGAGGGCGACATCATCAACGTCGCGTCGACGTCCGGCATGAAGGGATCGGCCGGCGGCACCTCCTACGCCGGCAGCAAGTGGGCCGTGCGCGGCATCACGCAGTGCTGGCAGGCGGAACTGCGTCCGGCCGGCATTCGTGTCAC
>JADZCY010000116.1 GCA_020851325.1 Acidobacteriota bacterium
GCTGCCGGGCTGCGCGATGTTGCTGCGCACGAGCACGGCGCAGCGCATCGGCTTCGACGGCGGACTCTCGGGATACGCGCAGGGCGAGGATCTCGACTTCTCGCTGCGCCTCCGCCGCCAGGGCCGGTTGGCGATGGCCGGCGCGGCGCGCTGTCAGCACTTTCACGCGCCGGAAGGACGGCCCAACGCCTTTCGCATCGGCCGCATGGAGATTGCCAACCGCTACCGGATCTGGCGGCGGGTCCACGAGCGTCCCAGCGTCGCCGATCACCTGGTCTTCACCTACGCGTGGGGACTCGACACCGTGCTGCTGTTGCGCGACGCGGTCCGTCCCGGGCACGCCGCCGACGGCGTGCGGCGCATTGCCGGCCGCGTGGCCGGCGCCATCGAGGCAGCCAGACGAAGGCCGGTGTGATGATCGAGCACGACACCGAAGGCAATCGCACGCGCAACAAGGCGCACTACGACACGCTGTTCCGCGGCACCTCCGTCGACGCGATCCTCGACAAGGTCCGGCGGCACGACGCCTTTCTCGACGACGCGACGCGGACGGACACGAGCTGGGTGGCGCTGTACGACGGCGGCTTCCGCGATCGGCTTCGCGGGGCGCGCGTGCTCGAACTGGGCAGCGGTGACGGATTGAACTCGCTGGTAATGGCGGCAGCCGGCGCGGACGTCGTGTCCATCGACATCTCGGACGTGGCCGCCGAGATGCTGACGGCCGCTGCCGAGCGACTCGGGTTGACGGCGCGCGTCACGGCACTCGCGGGCGACTTCTCCACCGTGCCGCTCCCCGCCGCCAGTTTCGACTTCGTCGTCGGCAAGGCGTTCCTGCACCACCTGACGCACGAACTCGAGGATCAATACCTGCGGAAGGCCGCGACGCTGCTGCGTCCGTCCGGCGAAGCGCGCTTTGCCGAGCCGGCGGTGAACAGCGCGATGCTCGATCGACTCCGGTGGATCGTGCCGGTGCCCGGGCGTCCCTCGGCCCTCAACGTGCGGGCCTTCGCGAAGTACCGCGCCGAGGATCCGCACCCAGCCCGCGACAACAGCTCCGAGCACTATCGGGCCACGGGTCGCGCCTACTTCGAGAGCGTCGACATCCGGCCGCTCGGCGCCATCGAACGCTTCCATCGCATGCTGCCCGAGGGCACGTTCAATCGCCGCTTCCGCCGGCTCGCGTTCCGGGCCGAACGATGGCTGCCCCGCGGCGTGCGCGGCACGCTGGCCCGCGCGCAGCTGGTGCGCTACTGGCAGCCGCGGCGCGCCATTGATACCGCCGGACTGGCGGTGCTGCCGGCCGCCGCCGATGCGTTCGCCGGGTTCGTCGCGGCACCAGGCGTCTCGCGTGGACCCTCGCCGACATGAGTGCCGACACGGTGGCGCGACTGATGATGTTCTGGGACTACGACGCGGAGTGGGGAGCCGAGCGGTCGCGGCTGCCTGGCGGCAAAAAGGCATGGGGACCGCTCGAGGCCACGTGCACCGAACGCCTGCTGCACCTGCACGCCAACTATCGCGTCCCCGCGTGTTTCGCCGTCGTCGGATCGGTGGCGCTGCCGGGAACGCCGCCGTATCACAACGCGACGCAGGTCCGTGCGATCCACGCCGCCGGTCATGAAGTGGCCAGCCACTCACATCGGCACGAGTGGCTGCCGGGACTCGGACCACAGGCGCTGATCGAAACGCTGCATGCCAGCCGGGCCGCGCTCGAGGACTGCATCGGCGCGGCGGTGCAGTCGTTCGTGCCGCCGTTCAATCAGCCGTACGACTATGTCGCCGGCCAGTCGATCAGCCTCGCGGAGCGGCGTGAAGCCGGACGGATGCGCACGGATCTGCGCCGCCTGTGCGACGGGCTGCGAGAGACCGGATATCGCTTCTGTCGTGTCGCCTATCGCCCGCTCATGCAGCGCTTTGCTGAAGCCGTCACCCGGCGTCGACTCGATCGCCCGGTGCGTCCCGAACGGATCGCCGGCGTGACGTGCGTCAGGCTCAACAGCGCCGGCGGCTTCGACGAACCGGTGCTGCGGATGCTCGACACCTGCGTGAAGCAGCGCGGCTTGCTGGTGGCGTATGGCCATCCGCATTCGCTGCACGCCGGCAACAGCCAGGACGAACGTCACCTCGTGCCCTTTCTCGCGCGCGTCGCCGCGTATCGAGATGCCGGTGCACTTCAGGTGGTGCTGCCGGCGCAGTACTACGAGGCCTGATTGGGTCTGCGGCTGTGCGTCGTGTCGTTCAAGCCCTGCTGGCAGGACGACACCGGCGCCTGGCTTTCGGACGGTGGGTTCCCTCTTCAGATGGCGGCCATCGCCTCACTCTTCGACGAGACCACGCTCGTGGTCGTGCGCGTCGATCCGCGCGACGGTGGCATCCCGCTGCCGGCGGCGGCAACGGTGGTCGGCCTGCGGTCGCCGGCCGGAGCCGACACGGCGCGCAAGTTGTCGGTGTTGTCGCGGATGAACTACTACGTGCGCACGATCAGCGCGCACGTCCGCGATGCCGATGTCGTACACGCGCCGGTGCCGGGCGACATCTCGCTGATTGGCCTGCTGCTGGCGCTCGCATTCAGGAAGCGCACCATCGGCCGCTACGGCAGTTCCTGGGCGCTCACCTCGCAGACGACGATGGCGCAGCGCGTGACGCGGTGGTGCATGCGCGTGGCCGCCGGTGGACGGAACGTGATGCTGGCCACCGGCGTCGGCACGGCGCCGCCGGCGCCGCGGATGCGGTGGATCTTCTCGACCGCGCTCACGGAGACGGAACTCCAGGCGATCAGGACGGATCTCGATCGCCCGCTCGGTGCGCCGCCGCGGCTGGTGTACGTGGGTCGCCTGTCGACGGAGAAAGGCGTGCGCTATCTGCTGCGCGCACTGCGCCGGTTGCGTGACGCCGGCGAAACCATGCCGGTGTTGACGCTGCTCGGCGACGGGCCCGAGCGGTCGAGCCTTGAAGCACTGGTCGACGAGTTGAGCCTGAGAGACGTGGTGTCGTTTGCCGGTCACCTCAACCGCGCGCAGTTGTCGTCGTATCTGTCCAATGCGGACCTCTGCGTGCAGCCGTCGCTGACCGAAGGCTTCAGCAAGGCCTGGCTCGATGCGATGGCGCACGGCGTGCCGGTGCTGTCCTCCGCGGTGGGCGCGGCACCCGCGGTGATCGGCGAAAGCGGCGAACGCGGCTGGCTCGTCCCGCCGGGCGACGAAATGGCACTGGCGGATACGCTGAGCCGTGTGCTGCGCGAAGGTCCGCGCTGGCCGGCGCTGCGCCGCGTCTGTCGATCCTTCGTCGAACAGCGGACGCTCGACGCCTGGTCGCGCGAGATCGCCGGCATCTGCGTCGAGCACTGGGGCGGCGGGCTTCGCGACGGAAAGCTCTACGTATGAGAACCAGCGATCGCGTGAGTCGCGACCCGCGTCCGCCGCTGCGGCCCTCGGGCCGTCGCGCGCCGGTGCCGCGGGCCGAGCCACGGCTGATCGGCGGCAGTTCAGCGGCGATCGAGTGGGGCCGGCTGATGGTGCTGGTCCTCGTGGTGGCGTTTGCCGCCGCGCCGTTTGTCGGCTTCCTGACCTCGCTCTCCGCCGTCACGGTCGTCGCCTTCGCCGCCGCGCTGTTCGGCTTCGGCCGCCCCGCCGTCGGCGTCCTCGGCGTCACGCTGCTCTGCACGCTCGATCCGCTCATCCGCCATTTCCTGCTCACCACGGGCGGCCTGCTGCGGTGGAACACCTTCAACTACTGGCTGCTGATCGTCATGGTGCTGTCGATGTCGTTCGTCTGGCGCCTGGCCGATCCGCACTCGCGCCTGCTCAAGGTGTTCGTCGTGCTGCTCGTCAGCAACCTCGTGCTCAGCCCGTCGCTGACGATGGGCGTGCAGCACGTGCTCGGCATCGTGACGCTGTTCGGGCTGCTGGTGTACTTCGCGCAGGCCGACGAGAACCCGGACCTCTGGTACATGGTCGGTGTCGTCAATGGGGCGGCGGGCGCCGCCGGCGGTCTCGCCTACCTGTTGCTGAAGGACGCTCTGCCGGAGATCAACACCAACGCCTGGGCCCTCTTCCCCGAAGCGGCTGTCTTCGCCACGTGCCTCGGCTTTCGCGCCGCGGCATCGCGGCCGAACGGGCAGTGGATTCTGAGCCTGCTGGCCGGCACCAACGCGCTGTGGACGTTTCTCAGCGGCAGTCGCGGCGGCATCCTCATCGTCTCGATCGGCCTGATCTACATCCTGCTGACGATGAAGCGCACGTCGCACCGCGTCGTCTTCGTCGCGTCGTCGGTCGTGGTGGCGACGCTGGCGCTCAATACGTTCAGCGACATGCAGGCATCGTCGCTGCACCGCATCAACAAGATGCTGGACGAAGAGGAGTCGGCGGCCAGCCGGACCAACGGCCGGTCGGATCTCGCCGCCGCCGGCGTGCTGATGTTCGCCAGGCATCCCTTCGGCGTCGGCACCGGCGGCTTCGCGCATGCGTGGGCGGAGCTCGGGTTCGTGCCGGGCTTCACGTCGTTCAAGCGCGGTGAGGAGTTCCAGGCGCATTCGGCGTGGATCAAGGTGCTGGCGGAAAACGGCGCACCGGGCGCGCTGCTGATGGTCCTCTACGTGTTCTCGTTCATGTGGTACGGCCGCAAGAGCGCGACACCGGGCGCCACGTCGCTCGGCGTGTTCGTCACCACGGCGCTGGCCGTGACCTTCGTGTCGGTGGAGTTCCAGGGCAAGAGCGTCTGGATGCTGGCCGCTGGTGCGACCGCCCAGTTCTATCCCGCCGAGATGCGCCGGTGCCTGGCGGCCGACCTGCAGCGGCAGATCGGCAAGCCGCGCCGCCTGGTGCGGCGCGCGGTCGGACGGATTGTGCATCCCGGCCAGGCGCCCGCGGCGCTGACGCCCTCCACGGAGCAGGCGTGATGTCGCCGATGTCGGCTGCTCCGCTCACGGTGGCGCTCGTCGCCGGCGGCCTCGGACAGGGCGGTGCCGAAAAGCAGTTGCTCTACATGGCGCGCGCACTGGTGCAGCAGGGCGTCCGCACGCGGTGTTACTGCCTGACCCGTGGTGATCACTACGAGTCGCACTTCCGCGACGCCGGTGTGGAGCCGATCTGGATCGGTCAGCAGGGCGCGCCGCCCATCCGCGTGGCGCGTCTGGCGCGTCACCTGCGTCGTGACCGCGCCGATATCGTGCAGGCGGGACACTTCTTCGCCAACCTCTACGCCGCACTCGGCGCGCGCGCGTGCGGCGCCGCGTCGATCGGCGCGGTGCGGAACGACGGCGCCTTGGAACTGCGCGAGAACCGCGGCTGGGGCCCGTGGTTGACGCGACTGCCTACCATCCTGATGGCCAACTCCGAGGCTGGCGCGCGTCATGTGCGGACGTATCGGCAATCGGCCGACGAGGTCGTCGTATTGCCGAACGTGATCGACCTCGCGCGCTTCGATGCGCTGGCGAGTGACGCCGATGGGCGTGAACCGATCGGCCCGGTGGCGATGGCCGTCGGGCGACTGGTGCCGGCCAAGCGCTTCGAGTTGTTCCTGGCGGCGCTGGCCATGGCGCGGCAGACCGAGCCGGCATTGACCGGCGTGATCGTCGGCGATGGTCCTGAACGCGCCCGTCTGGAAGACACGGCGCGGCGGCTGAACCTTCTGCCGGACGCGGTCCGCTTCGCCGGCGCGCGGTCGGACGTGCCGGCGCTCTTGCGGCAGGCGCACTTCCTCGTCTCCTCGTCCGCGCACGAAGGTTTCCCCAACGTGCTGCTCGAAGCCATGGCGGCCGGACGACCCGTCATCACCACGCCGGCGGGCGACGCCGAACGCGTCATCGACGCCAACGTCACCGGGCTGTTGATCCCCGGCGACGACGCGGCGGCCATGGCCGCGGCAATGGTCGACCTCGCACGGCACCCGGCAACGCGTCAGGCGATGGGCCGCGAGGGCCGGCGACGCGTCGAGCGGCTCTACAGCGATCACTCGCTGGCGGATCGCCTGCTCGCCATCTACGACATCGCCCGCGCCCGTCGTCGGCGGGTGGCGGTGGCGGCACCGGCGGAACGGCCGGTCGACATCGGAGCACCGGCGCCATGAGGCTGGCCGTGTTCACGAGTCAGTTCCCGGGACGGGTCAACACGTTCTTCGCGCGTGATCTGCGCGGGCTGATCGACGCCGGCGTCGACGTCGAGGTGTTCGCCACGCATCCGCTCGAGGCCGATCTGTGGAAGTTCGTGCCCGACGAGTTGTCCAGCGCGGTGTTGCCGCGTCACAAGGTGCACCACGCGTCGATCGCCCGCAGCGTGCGGACAGGAATGACGTGGCCGGCGGCGTGGCGGCGGGCGACGGATGTCGCCGCCGTCAGCGCCGCGGCAGTGCCGCACGGGCCGACCGCCGTCGCCAAGAGCGCGTATGTGATGGCCAAGGCGCTGGCATGGGCGCGCGAACACGGATCGCGATTCGATCACGTGCTGGCCTACTGGGGCAACTACGCCGGCACGTGCGCCTACGTGTTTCAGCAAGCGGCCGGAGGACGACTGCCGTTCTCGACGTTTCTGCACGCCGGCACGGACCTGTATCGCTCGCGTGTCTACCTGCGCCAGAAGCTGCAGCACGCCGACAACATCATCGTCGTCTGCGAGTTCAATCGCGAGTTCCTGCGCTCGGTTTACCCGTCCACGTTCTCGCGCCTGGCGCCGAAGATCTATCTGCACCACCTCGGTCTCGACCTGGCGGCCACGCGCTTTACACCCGGGCCGCGCCCGCCTCGCCACATCGTGGCGGCCGGCGGTCTGCACCCGATGAAGGGGTTCGACGATCTCGTGCGGGCCGTGGCGCAGCTGCCGAACGACAATGGCGCCGCCAACCTGACGTTCGTCGGCGGCGGTCCCGAGGAAGGCCGGCTGCGTGATCTGGCCGCGTCGCTCGGCATCGCCGACCGCGTGCGCTTCGCCGGCTGGCAGTCTCCGGCCGCCGTGCTGCGGCACATCGCCGAAGGCACGGTGCTGGTACACCCGTCGTCCGGACTCGGCGACGCCGTGCCGACGGTGATCAAGGAAGCGATGGCGGTAGGCACGCCGGTGATTGCCTCGGCGGTGGCCGGCATTCCCGAGTTGCTCGACGAGGGTCGCTGCGGCGCGCTGGTGCCGCCGCGGCAACCGGCACAACTGGCCGACGCCATCGCCCTTCTGCTGAACGACGAGCCGAGGCGACTGGCGTACGCCGCGGCCGCTCGCGCCCGCGCGGAAGCGCTGTTCTGCCAGGCCCGCAACGGCGCGGCACTGGCCGACTACCTCCGGCGCACGCCATCACGACAGGTCGTCGCCACCGCGACGAGTCACTGAGTTCTTCACCAGGCAAGGACGGCAACGTGTCTGACACTCTCCTGCGGATTTATCACCGGATGCCGACCGCGGCGCAGATGGCGGCGGCCGGCGCCATGGGGCTGTATCTACGCAAGTGGCGCTTCGGCAAACAGACCGAGCGGCTGGTGGCCGACGCGCTGGCGCGCGACAAGTGGACGCCGGAACGCTGGCACGCCTATCAGCAGGAACGCCTGGCCCACATCCTCGAGCGAGCCGCCACGCGCGTGCCCTACTACCGCGACTACTGGTCGCGCCGGCGCAGCCTCGGCGATCGCACGTCGTGGGATCAGCTCGAACACTGGCCGGTCCTCGAGAAGGACATCGTCCGCCGCATGCCGGAAGCCTTTGTCGCCGACGATATGGATACGCGGCGGATGTACTGCGAGCAGACCAGCGGCACCACGGGGACGCCGCTGCGTTTGTGGTGGAGCCGCGAGACGGTCCGCGAGTGGTACGCGTTGAACGAAGCGCGATCACGGCGGTGGTATGGCATCTCGCGACAGGATCGCTGGGCGATCGTCGGTGGCCGCGTCGTGGCACCGGTGACGCAGCGGCAGCCGCCGTTCTGGATCTGGAACTTCGCGCTGAAACAGCTCTACATGTCGGCGTATCACCTGTCGCCGGAGCTGGCGCCAACCTACCTGGACGCGCTGGTGCGTCACCGCATCACGTATCTCTTCGGCTACAGCTCCGGGCTGCACGCGCTGGCGGAGGCGGCGTTGCGACTGGGCCGCACCGATCTGCGACTGGCCGTGGCCATCAGCAACGCCGAGCCGCTGCTGGACCATCAACGTCGCGCCATCGAGCGCGCGTTCCGCTGCCCGGTGCGCGAGACCTACGGCCTGGCCGAGATCGTCGGCGGCGGCAGTGAATGCGACCGCGGCCGGCTGCACCTGTGGCCCGAAGTCGGCATTGTCGAAGTGCTGGCGGGCACGCAGCCGGTGGCGCCCGGCGGCATCGGCGACCTGGTGTCCACCGGCCTCATCAACCCCGACATGCCGCTCATCCGCTACCGCACGGGCGACGCGATTCGCCTGTCGCCGGCGTCGTGCGCGTGCGGGCGTCAGATGCCGGTGGTGCAGGCGCTCGAAGGACGCTGCGACGACCTGGTGATCACCGCCGACGGCCGCCGCGTCGGCCGCCTCGACACGGTGTTCAAGGACAGCAATCTGGGCCTGCGCGAAGCGCAGATCGTGCAGGAGACGCACACCCGGTTCACCTTGCGATACGTGACGGCGGCGCCGGCGACCGCCGACCTCGAGGATCGACTCCGGCGGCGGATGCAGGAACACCTCGGCGCCGTCGACGTGACCTTCGAGCGCGTCGACCACATCCTGCGCTCCGCGCAAGGCAAGTTCCGCGCGGTGGTCAGCAAGGTGGCGCGCGACGAGCGGCAGGAAGCCGCGAGTTGATCGAGGACACCATGACGACCACGCCGGCGTTCGAGCGTGAGAGTGACCGCATCCGCGCCGCCTACGCGCGACGCGAGCTGACGGCCGACGAGCGCTACTCGTGGTTCAACGCCGCGCATCGTCTGGCGGTGCAGGAACGCGAGCGTGCCGTGCTGGACGTACTGCAACGACACGGCGTGCGCAGCTTGTCGCGTGTGCGCGTGGTCGAATTCGGCTGCGGCAGCGGCTTCTGGCTGCGCGAGTTCATCAAGTGGGGCTGCGCACCTTCACACGTCACCGGCGTCGACCTGCTGGCTGATCGCATTGCCGAAGCGCGGCGGTTGTGCCCGTCGGGCGTCGAGCTGATCTGCGCCAACGCACCGGATGCGCCACTCGTGCCCCACACCTACGACATCGTGCTGCAGTCGATGCTGCTGACTTCTGTGCTGGATCCGGCGCTGCGCGTCGCTGTGGCGCGGGCGATGCAGCGGGCGGTCGCACCGGGCGGATTGATCCTGTCCTACGACTACCACGTCAACAACCCGCGCAACGCCGACGTCAGGGCGCTGTCGAAGCGCGACCTGCGTGAGTTGTTCCCCGACTGTCGCGTCGACGTGCGCCGGCTGACGCTGGCGGCGCCGCTGGCGCGTCCGCTGGCGGCACATGCGCGGCCGCTGCATGCGCTGTGCGCGCGCATTCCGTGGTTGCGCAGCCACTACCTGGCGGCGATCACCGCACGGGAGGCCGACCGTGGCTGATCCGCGCCCCTTGCCCCGCGTCACCGTCGTGATGCCGATCCGCAACGAGGCGGGCTTCATCGCTCGCAGCCTCGGCGCCGTCCTCGCGCAGGATTATCCGCGCCACCTGCTCGACGTCATCGTCGCCGACGGGTGCTCCGACGACGACACGCGGTCAATCGTCGAGACGATAGCGACACAGGATGGTCGCGTCACCATCATCGACAACGAGGGCCGCATTGTCGCGTCGGGGCTGAACCGCGCGCTGGCCATGGCCACCGGTGAGGTCATCGTCCGCGTCGATGGCCACTGCGAGATTGCCGCCGACTACGTGCGCTGCTGCGTCACGCACCTGCGCCGCGGTGGCGTGGCCGGCGTTGGCGGTCCGCTCGATACGGTGGGCACGACGCCGGTGGCTCGGGCCGTGGCCGCGGCCATGAGTTCCATGTTCGGCGTCGGCAACTCGGCCTTCCGGACGCTGAAGGGCACGACGCGGTTTGTCGACACCATCGCCTTTGGCGCCTACACCCGCGAGGCGCTCGCGTATGCCGGCCGCTTCGACACCGAACTGGTGCGCAATCAGGACGACGAATACAACTACCGCCTGCGGCGGCTCGGCTGCCGGCTGCTGCTGGCCTCCGATGTGCGGGCGCAGTACTTCAGTCGTGGATCACTGCAATCGCTGGCGCGT
This sequence comes from Acidobacteriota bacterium, assembly GCA_020851325.1. Taxonomy (GTDB): domain Bacteria; phylum Acidobacteriota; class Vicinamibacteria; order Vicinamibacterales; family UBA2999; genus VFZN01. The sequence continues at coordinate 10,154 of JADZCY010000116.1, forward strand.
CAGTACTTCCAGTACGGCTACTGGAAAGTCCGGGTGTTGCAGAAGCATCCGCGGCAGATGAGCCTGCGACAGTTCGTGCCGCCGGCGTTCGTGATCGCCCTGCTGGCGCTGCCGTTCATACCGGGCGGGCTGCGCATCTGGGCGGCGCTGCTGGCGACCTACATCGCGGCCGTGATGGGCGCATCGATCGTCACGGCGCGCCGTCTGCGCGAACGCGAGGCGTGGAGCACGTTGCCCATTGCGTTCGTGATTCTGCACATCGCTTATGGCGCCGGCTTCCTCACCGGCCTGCTGAAGTTCGCATTGCGCTGGGGCCGGGATGCCGCGCCGACGCCGAATCCCGTGCCGGCATTCGAATCGACGCGCGGCATTGCCGCGGAGCGAGGCGGCCACTCGTGATCAGCCTGCGCCGCGCCTGCGACATCGTCGTGGCCGCGGCGGCGCTCGCCGTCTCGAGCGTCCCCCTGGCGCTCGCCGCCGTCGCGATCAAGTGGGACGACGGCGGGCCGGTGCTGTATCGGCAGACGCGCGTTGGCCGGGCCGGCCGGCCATTCCAGTTCATCAAGCTGCGCACGATGCGCGTGCACGGCGGTGACGGTCCGCAGGTGACGGCCAGCGGCGACGACCGCATCACCCGCACCGGCCGCTTGCTGCGACGGTTGAAGCTCGACGAACTGCCGCAGTTCTGGCACGTGCTGACCGGCGACATGACGCTGATCGGTCCGCGGCCCGAGGTGCCGCGCTTCGTCGCCCATTACGACGAGCGGCAGAGCGCCATCCTCGACGTGCAACCCGGACTGGCCAGTGCCGCGCAACTGGTCTTCGCCAGGGAGGCCGACCTGCTGGCCGGCCGCGCCGACGCGGAGGACGTGTACGTGCATCACCTCATGCCGGCCAAGGTGCAGATCGATCTCGACTACGAACGGACACGAACGGTGGCCTCCGACCTCGCGCTGATCGGCGAGATCGTCCTGCTGCTCTGCGGCAAGAGCCTGCGGACGCTGCCACCGCTGACGCTTCCCTCGGGCGGACCACGCTGACCGCCCAGCAAGGACATCCCGTGCGCACGAGTTTTCTCCCCTACCATCGCCCGTCGATCGGCCGTCACGAGATCGACGCCGTCGTTGAAACCCTGGAGTCCGGCTGGCTGACCACGGGGCCGCGGACGAAACAGTTCGAGGTGGACTTTGCCCAGGCGGTGGGCGCGCGGCACGCCATTGCGGTGAACTCGTGTACCGCGGCGCTGCACCTGGCGCTGGACGCCGTCGGCGTGTCGTCCGGCGATGAGGTCATCGTGCCGACGATGACCTTTGCCGCCACGGCCGAAGTCGTCACCTACTTCGGTGCGACGCCGGTGCTGGTGGATTGCCAGCGCGATACCTGGAACATCGATCCAGCCGGCATCGAGCGCGCGATGACGCCGCGCACGAAAGCCATCATCCCCGTGCACTACGCCGGTCAGCCGTGCGACATGGCCGAGATCATGGCGATCGGCCGGCGTGCCGGCGTCACCGTGATCGAGGACGCCGCACATGCCCTGCCGGCGTCGTATCGCGGCGAGCCGGTGGGACGCATCGGCGACATCACCTGCTTCTCGTTCTACGCCACCAAGACGCTGTCGACGGGCGAAGGCGGGATGATCACCACCGAAGACGACCGCGCCACCGAGCGGATGCGGATGATGGCGCTGCACGGCATCAGCAAGGACGCGTGGAAGCGCTACACGGCCGAAGGATCCTGGTACTACGAGATCCTGCACCCGGGGTTCAAGTACAACCTCACCGACGTCGCCGCGGCGCTCGGCGTGGAGCAACTCAAGCGGCAGGACGAGTTCCTGGCCGCGCGCACGGCCATCGCGCGGCTCTACAGCGAGGGCCTGGCCGGCGTGCCCGGGCTCCGCTGCCCGGTGGCGAGGACCGATCGCGGCCACGCGTGGCACTTGTACGTCGTGGAGGTGGACGAGGCGGAGTTCGGCCTTGGGCGCAACGACTTCATCGAGACGTTGCGGGCCGCCAACATCGGGACGTCGGTGCACTTCATCCCGCTGCACCTGCATCCCTACTACCGCAATCGATTCGGCTACGCCGGCAGCGACTTCCCCGGCGCGTTCGACGCCTATCAGCGCATTGTCTCGCTGCCCATCTACCCGGCGATGTCCGACGAGGACGTCGACGACGTGATCGACGCCGTGCAGGCGGTGTCGGCAAGCGCCCGCGCGCGATCGACCGTGGCCGTGCCGGCGACGTCGATCGTCGCCGCCTCGTAGTGTCGCGCCAACAGTCATGATGACGACCCTCACCGCCAAGCGCACGCTGAAGCACACGGCGGGGCTTGCCAGCGTGCTGCTGCACATGGCCACGCCGGCTGCCGCCGTGCGGCGCGCCTGCGTGCTGCTGTATCACCGCGTGTCGGCAGCGCCGGTCGTCGAGTCTCGCATCGACGACTGGAACGTCACGCCGGACACGCTGGAACGGCACATTGCCTGGCTGGCCGCGCACGCCGAACTCGTGTTCGCGCGCGATCTTCCGCGGCGCCTCGCGACGTCGTCGTCATCGACGCGTCCCATCGCCTGTCTCACCTTCGACGATGGGTTCCGGAACTTCCACGACGAGGTCGTGCCGCTGCTGCGGCGCTACGACGCCAGGGCGACGGTGTTCGTGGTCACCGGCTATGTCGGTCGCCACGCGCCCATGCCGTTCGACCGCTGGGGGCTCAAGCACAAGGACGATGCGCCGGCGGCGGCATGGCGGTCGATGGACTGGGCCGAAGTGGAACGTTGTGCGGCGTCGGGTCTGGTCGAGGTGGGTGGACATTCCCACCATCACTACGACGCTGCACGCACGCCGCCCGCGGCCCTCGCGGATGAGGCGGCGACGTGTCGCGACTGGCTGGTGAAGAAGCTGGGAGCCGATCATGCCGCGTCCTACGCGTTTCCTTATGGGAACACCCGTCTCGGACAGGCCACGCCGGCGTATGTGGCCGCGGTGAAAGCGGCCGGCTACAGCGTCGCCTTCACCACCGATGTCGGGCTCGCGACGGCGGAGAGCAATCCGTTCACGCTGCCGCGGGTGGAAGTGTTTCGCACGGATTCGCCGGCAGTCATCCGCGCCAAGGTGGGCGGCGCGCTGGCGCCGTACCACGTGACGGGCCGGCTGCGCGGCATCGGCCGCTGATTGGGATCACAGATGACGACATTCCGCTCGCAACTGCAGGACGCGGTGTTCGGCGCCCTCGACGAAGTGAATCAGCACCGCGGTGCGTCGCAGCGGCTGGCGAAAGCGCCGGAGACGGTGCTGTCCGGTGAAGCGCACGCACTCGACTCGCTGGGCCTCGTCAACTTCGTCGTCGCGCTGGAACAGCGGCTGGACGGCGTGCTCCCCGAGCCGCTCAGCCTGCTCGATGACGAACGCGTGGACCTGTCGTCCGAACACTTCCGCACGGTCGGCGCCGTGATCGCGTATCTGGAACAGCTGCACCAACATGCGTAGCACGCCGCTCCGCGCCGTGGTGATCGCGGACTTCACGGCCGCGAACCTGGCCGCGTGCCTGACGCACGACGAGGCGACGCCGCTGGTCGATGCCGTGGCGATATCGTACGCGTCGCTCGGTGCCGAGCTGCCGTCTGGTGATGTCGCCGTGGTGTGGACCCGGCCGGAGACGGTGAGCGCGGCATTTGCGAGTCACCTGCGTAGTGGAGACGGCGACACCACCGCGATGTTGCGCGACGTGGATGGCTTCATCGAGCTGCTGTCGCGCCTGCGTCCGCGCTTCGCCCATCTGCTGGTCGTGAGCTGGCTGCCGCCGCGGCTGAGCGAGCTGTGGCCGTCACTGGCAATGCAGCACGACATCGGCATCAGCACGCTGGTGATGCGCATGAACCTCCGTCTGGCGGAAGGCCTGATGGCCGTGCCCGGCGCCGTGCTGCTGGATGCAGCGCGCTGGCGATCGGTGGACAGGACGGCCGAAGAAGCAAAGCTCTGGTACGCGGCCAAGGTGCCGTTCCATTCGGATGTCTTCCGTCGTGCAGCGCAGCAGGTGAAGGGCAGCGTGCGCGCGGCGCGTGGTGACTCGCGCAAGGTGATCGTCCTCGACCTCGACGACACCTTGTGGGGCGGTCTCGTCGGCGAAACCGGCCCGGCGGCACTGCGGCTTGGTGGGCACGACGCCACGGGCGAAGCCTTCGCCGACTTCCAGCGCGCCCTGCTCGCCCTGAAGGAACGCGGCGTGCTGCTGGCGATTGCCAGCAAGAACGACGAACGGGTGGCGCTCGACGCCATCGAGACACATCCCGAGATGGTGCTGCGCCGCAGTGACTTCGCCGCCTGGCGCATCGACTGGACCGACAAGGCCGCGAACATCCTGGCGTTGGCGCGCGAACTGAACCTCGGCCTGCAATCGATGGTGTTCATCGACGACAGCGCCATCGAACGGGCGCGCGTGCGCGAGGCGCTGCCGGACGTGCTGGTCCCCGACTGGCCATCGAGTCCTCTGCTCTACGTCGACGCACTGGTGTCGCTGGGGTGTTTCGACGCGGTGACGCTGACCGGCGAAGACCGTGCGCGGGCCACGCAGTACGCCGACGAACGCGTGCGCACGGCCGAACGCGAGGCCATGGGCGTCGACGACTGGCTGCGGCGGCTCGACCTCCAGATCGATGTCGAGGAACTGCACGATCGCAACGCCCCCCGCGCCGTGCAGCTGCTCAACAAGACGAACCAGATGAACCTGCGGACGCGCCGGCTCGACCACGCGCAGTTCAACGCCTGGCTGGCGGGCGGACGACGAAAGGCGTGGACATTTCGCGTGCGCGATCGCTTCGGCGACGCCGGTCTCACCGGCCTCGCCTCGATCGAGATCGACGACGCCACCGCCCGGCTCACCGATTTCGTGTTGAGCTGCCGCGTCTTCGGCCGTCGTATCGAACTCGCCATGCTCCACACGGTGAGTGAGTGGGCGCGGCGCCAGGGCGCCCGCGAGCTGGTCGCCGACTACGAACCGACCGCGAAGAACGCGCCGACGTTGACGTTCCTCGAGAGCAGCGGTCTTCGTCAGACCGCGCCGGGGCAGTTCACCTGGAATCTCGACGACGCGTTCGCGGCGCCGGCAGATCTTGTCATCAACGAAGAGGCCGGCCTCCGCGCATGACGAGCCTGCCGTTCTTCACCTCGGGCCTGCAGTTCGATCACATCGGCATGGCCGTGCGGTCCATTCGTGACGCTGCTGGTGCAGCGGTCGAGATCATCGAGGACCCCGTGCAACGCGTCAGCGTCGCGTTCGTCGACATGGGCGGCGTGCGTGTGGAACTGGTCGAGCCGCTCGGCGCGCAATCGCCGGTTTGCCAGAGCCTCGACAAGGGACAGACGCTCCTTCACGTCTGCTTCCGCGTCGCCGATCTCGAGCAGGCCATTGCCGCCGGGCGCCGGCACGGCCTGCACCGGCTGACCGCCCCGGTCGCGGCGCCTGCCTTTGCCGGGCGACGAATCGTGTGGCTGTTCAACAAGCAGTTCGGGTTGATCGAACTCGTGGAGGATGCCGGCGAGCCGCAGCCGCAATCCGATGGTTCCGGTTACGCCGCGGTGCCCGATGCCCCCACCGCGCCAAAGGCGCGGTCCCATGTCCCTGACCGCCCGCAGGGCGGTAACTGATGCCGCTCACCATCGTTCCGTATTCGACCGGGCACGAGCCGGCCGTGCGTGCCTTCAACGCGCGCCTGTCGGACGGCGGCGTGTCGTATCAGTTCCCCACGAGTGCCACCAACGACGGCGTCGGGCGAGCGGTGGTGCATCGCGGCTTCGTGGCGGTGGACGAGGATGCGTCGGTGCGCGGCGGGTATCTCGTGCAGGAACAGCAGTTCTGGTTGAACGGTGCGATGCGCGCGGTGGGCTACCTGCACCTGCCGCTGTCGGAGGGCCTCGTCGATCCACGCTACGGCGCACTCGGCGTGAAACTCCTCACGCACGCCGCTCGACGCCAGCCGCTGCTGTTCGGCCTCGGCATCGGCGGTCGCAGTGAGACGTTCGCCCGCCTGGTGACGGCATTGGGGTGGACGCTGCACGACGTGCCGTTCCTGTTCAGGATCCTTCGACCGGCGCGCGTCGCTCAGGGGTTGTCGGCACTCCGTCGAACGAAGGCGCGGCGCGTGGCGCTGACGCTGGCGGCCGGCACCGGCCTCGCCAGCCTGGGCACGCGCGTGCTGCAGACGCGCTGGCCGCGACGAAGCGATGGCGGTCACCGCTTCGATGCGGTTCACACGTTCGATGGACGTGCAGACGGAGTGTGGGCGCGCGGACGCGGGCCGCATCAGTTCGTGGCGTGCCGCGACGACGCGGCGCTGACCGAGTTGTATGCCGATGACGCCCGCAACTACCTGCGCTGGACGCTGGAGGTTGACGGACGCGCGGTCGGCTGGGCGGTGGCGCTCGACACGCAGATGACCGACCACGCCTACTTCGGCAATCTCCGCCTCGCGACCATCGTCGATCTGTTTGGCGAAGCGGCGCATGCGCAGACACTGGTGGATGAAACCGTTCGCGCCATCGAACGCCGCGGTCCCGATCTGATCGTCACCAATCAGTCGTCGGGCGTCTGGGTCGCGGCACTGCGTCGGGCCGGCTTTCTTGCCGGTCCGTCGAACTATCTCTTCGCGGCGTCACCGGCACTCCGGCAGGCCTTGTCGGTGCCGGATGGCGATCTGCGGTTGTTCCACCTGACACGCGGCGACGGCGACGGTCCGATTCACCTGTAGTCCGTCACTCCCTCCGAGAGCCAACCCTCCCATGGTTCCAGGACACCTGCTCGAAGACATGCGCGCCGGCCTGATTCGTCTGGCCGCCGTGGTGCGGACCTACGCCATGCCATGGCGTCGCATCATCGTCGTCTCGACGCACGTGGCAATTCCGATTGCCACCAGCTACGTCGCCTTCTGGTTGCGCTTCGACGGCGACATCCGCGACGTCGAGTGGGAGCTGTGGCTGCGGACGCTGCCGGCGCTGGTGACGATTCGGGTGATCAGTTTCATCCCGGCGCGGTTGTACGAAGGGCTGTGGCGCTACACCAGCATCTGGGATCTGCGGAACCTCGTCCTCGGTGTGGTCAGCGGCACGCTCGCCTTCTATGCCGTCATCAATCTCTACTTCGGCCTCGTGCAGTACCCGCGGTCGGTGTACGTGCTCGACTCGCTGCTGCTGATTTTCGTGCTGGGCGGACTGCGCCTGCTGCCGCGCGTGTATCGCGAGATGGCCGGCCGCGGCCGCGGCAAGCGGCTCCTGATCTTCGGCGCCGGTGATGCCGGCGAAATGATCGTCCGCGACATGCTCAAGTACCCGAACTACGCGCCGGTCGGGTTCCTCGACGACGACCCGCAGAAGGTCGGCCGGCGCATTCACGGCGTGCGCGTGCTCGGGACGCGGGCCGACCTGCCTCGCACCATCGCGCGGTTCCAGCCGGATGAAGTGCTGGTCGCGGTGTCGCGTCGCGAGACGGCGCTGTTCCAGGACCTGGTGCGGGTGCTGCAGCCCTACAAGGTGCCGATCACCACGGTGCCGGCGCTGCGCCACCTGATCGACGGACAACTGGCGGTCAGCCAGATCCGCGAGGTGTCGATCGAGGACCTGTTGACCCGCGTGCCGGTCGGCCTCGACGAAACGCGCGTGCGCCGATTGTTCGAAGGCGAATGCGTGATGGTGACCGGCGCTGGCGGCTCGATTGGCTCCGAGTTGTGCCGGCAGATTGCCGTGTTCCAGCCGCGCTGCCTGATCCTGTTCGAGCGCTACGAGAACAGCCTCTACGCCATCGCCCACGAACTCGCCGATCGCTACCCCGACGTGACGTGCGAGTTGATCGTCGGCGACGTCGGCGACGTGCGGCGCCTGGATCAGGTGCTCGGCAGCCTGCGCCCGTCGGTCATCCTGCACGCCGCCGCGCACAAGCACGTGCCGCTGATGGAGTTCAACTGCTGCGAGGCGGTGAAGAACAACGTCCTCGGCACGCTGCGGCTCGGCCAGGCGGCGCAGCGGCACGGCGTGGCGCAGTTCGTCATGGTGTCGAGCGACAAGGCGGTGAATCCGTCGAGCGTGATGGGCGCCACCAAGCGCGTCGCCGAACTGGCGCTGCAGTCGCTGGCGCCGCACGGCCGGACGCGCTTTGCCACCGTCAGGTTCGGCAACGTCCTCGGCAGCAACGGCAGCGTCGTGCCGCGCTTCCTGCAGCAGATCCGCGCCGGCGGCCCGGTCACCGTAACGCATCCCGACATCCGCCGCTACTTCATGCTCATTGCCGAGGCCGTGCACCTCGTGCTGCACGCGACGGCCATCGGGGACGAGAACGACGTCTACGTCCTCGACATGGGCGAGCAGATCCGGCTGGTGGATCTGGCGCAGAACCTGATTCGTCTCGCCGGCTTCATCCCCGATCAGGAGATCCGCATCGAGATCGTCGGCCTGCGGCCCGGCGAGAAGCTGTACGAGGAGCTCACCTCCGCGGACGAGGAACTGGAACCCTCGTCGGTGGAAAAGGTGAACAAGGTGAGCCGGCGGGCACCGGTCCCGCGCGACTTCGACACACAGGTGCGCGAACTGATCCGGTTCGCGCGCCGGGCCGATGCCGCCGCCGTCATCGATCAACTCGGCGTCGTCGTGCCGTCGTTCGAACCGGATCCCGGACTGCGGCGGCGTGTGGCCGCCGAGCCCATCTTCCGGCGCGTTCCGGTACGACCGGCGCCGGCGGCGCGCCTGGCCACCGCGGGCTGACAGGCGCCGCCACCACTTTCCCCCATTCATTCACGCAGGGCACGCACGAGGACGTCCAATGGCCGACACCGTCAACAGGCATGGAGAAGACCGATCGCGACAGCGCACGCGAGCGGGAGGACGCAAGGGCGGCGCGGCAGCCGCCTGGTTGATTGGCGCCGCCGTGCTGGCGGCGGCGGGATGGGTGGCGCTGCGGGGTGGCGGGTCCGCTACGGCCCCGGCGGCCGCCGCCGTCGAGGCGGTGCGATCGCCGACCGGCTGCACGACCGGGCGCACGGTCTACGCCTCGTCGAATGGAACCGCCGAAGCCGCCGGCACCGCGGCGCAGCCGCTCGATCTGGCGACGGCGCTGTCGAGTCACGGCCCGGCTCGTGGCTGCGACACCATCCTGCTGCGCGGCGGCACGTATCGCGGCGCCTTCACCAGCACGGTGCAGGGCAGCGACGGCGCCCCGGTGCTGATCCGCCAGGCCCCCGGCGAACGCGTCACGCTCGACGGCGACGGCTCGAACGAAGCGGTGCTCCAGGTGCGCGGCAACTGGGTGTGGGTGATGGACATCGAGGTCACCAACTCGCATCCGTCGCGCGAGAGCGCGCAATCCGGCGGCTGGCCGAGCGATCTGCGGCGCGGCACCGGCGTCTTCGCCGGCGGCTCGCACCTCAAGTTCATCAACCTCGTCGTCCACGACGTCACGCGCGGCTTCGAGATCGGCTCGTCGTCGATCGACACTGAAGTCTACGGGTCAATCGTCTACTACAACGGCTGGACGGGTCCCAACGGCGCGTCGAACGGGCACGGCATCGACACGCACAACCGCGCCGGCACGCGACGCATCGCCGACAACATCCTGTTCGCGCAGTACAGCCACGGCATCATCGCCTACTCGTCGGATCAGGACCCGACCAACAACCTGGTGCTCGAGGGCAACGTGCTGTTCAACAACGGCGCGCTCAGCGCCGACCGTTCGGGACGCGACATCCTGATCGGCGGCGGTTCGGTAGCCCAGCAGCCGGTCCTGCGCGACAACGTCACCTACGGTGCCGCGCCGGTGCTGCTCGGCTTCGGCGCCGGCTGCACGGGCGGCATCATCGAGGGCAACTACTTCGCCAACGCGTCGATCGACCTGGCGAAGTGCGAGGCCACGGTCACGCGCAACGTCATCGCGCGGCCGGCGCCGGCGCTGGCCACGGCGCAACCCGCCAACACCTTCCTCACCGAGGGGCCAACCGGCGTGGAAGTGCGCGTGCGTCCAAACCAGTACGAGCCGGGACGCGCCAACATCGTCGTCCTGAACTGGGACAAGCGCGAGGCGGTGGACGTCGATCTCACCAACATCGGCCTCACCACGAGCACGCCGTTCGAGATTCGTGACGCGCAGGACTTCTTCGGCGCGCCGCTCGTCACCGGCCAGCGCGGCCCCGGCACCGTGTCGGTGCCCATGACGATGAAGATGACGAGCGTGCCGGTGGGTTACAAGGGCACGCTGGCGCACACGACGCCCGAATTCTCGACCCTGGTTGTGGTGCCGCTCGCGGCCGGCACCCCGTCATCGACACGGTAAGCCATCCCGTGTCCGGATTCGTCGTTCGCGTCGTCCTCGTGGCGCTCCTGTTGCTGTTCGCGCTCGTGCAGCCGTCCACCGTGAACCTGCCGGCCCGCTCCACACCGCGCGGGCCGTCGGACACGGACCTGTACGTGTCACCGGATGGTCACGCGGACGCACCAGGCACGCGCGACGCGCCGCTGACGCTCGCCGCGGCACTGGCGGGCGACGGACCGGCGCAGCCCGGCAACACGGTGTGGCTGCGCGAGGGCACCTATCGCGGCGCGTTCGTCAGCGCGGTGCGCGGGCTGCCCGACGCGCCGATCGTGTTCCGGCAGTATCCCGGCGAGCGCGCCATCATCGACAGCCGGCCGTTTCCGGATGCCGCCCTCACGGTCACCGGCGCCTGGACGACGTTCTGGGGGTTCGAGATCACCAACTCCGATCCGGAGCGGCAGGCCAGGGAGTCCGGCCCCTGGCCGGCGGACCTGCGGCGCGGCAGCGGGATTTTCGCGCGCGGCCCGCACAACGCCTTCATCAACCTCGTCGTGCACGACCTCGCCAACGGCTTCGGTGTGTGGGAGGAGTCGCAGGATTCGGTCGTCTACGGCAACCTCGTCTACTACAACGGCTGGGAAGGCCCGGAACGCGCGCACGGCCACGGCATCTACACGCAGAACCGTCTCGGCCAGCGCCTCGTCGCCGACAACATCGTCTTCCGTCAGTTCAGCCACGGCATTCATGCCTTCGGATCGTCGGCCGCCCATCTCGACAACATCACGCTGCGCGGCAACGCCGTGTTCGACAACGGCGGCATCGCGAAGAGCGGCTCCGAACGCGACATTCTGCTCGGCGGCGATCGCATCGCCGCCAACCCTGTCCTCGAAGCCAACGCCACGTTCGGTCCGGCGCAGAGCGCAATGGGCTGGGATGCCGGCTGCACGAACGGCCGCGTCTTCGGCAACACGTTCGTCGGCACCACGCCGCTCATCCTGGTGCGCTGCGACCCGTCGATGACCGGCAACACCTTCGTCGGTTTCACCGGCGACGTCTCCGCACGTTACGCCGGTGGCGCCGGCGATCTGTCGCGGCTGCACCCGGACAACACGTTCTTTGCGACCGCGCCGGCCGACGGCGTGCACACGCAACTGCGTGTCAATGACTACGACCCGTCGCGCGCACACCTGATTGTCTACAACTGGGGCGCGCGTGCCTCCGTCGACGTCGACGTGCGCGAGTTCGCCCGCGCCGGCGATCGCATCGACGTCATCGATGCGCAGAACTACTTTGGCCGTCCCGTCGCCAGCGTGGTGCACCGCGACGGCCAGCCGCTGACGGTGCCGATGACGTCAACGGTCGTGGCCACACCGATTGGCGCCGTGCCCACGCCACCGCGTCACACCGGACCGCGGTTCGGCGTGTTCGTCCTGCGCGCCACGCCGCCGGCACCCCGTCCATGAGCACACCTGCGTTCCTGCCGTCCACGATGACGACCACCGCCGCCGCGCGTCCGCTGCCACACGTCCGTCTCGAGCCGTCGCGCGGCTGGGTCGGCCTGCGGCTGCGCGAGGTGTGGGAGTATCACGAGCTCGTCTACTTCCTGATGTGGCGTGACGTGAAGGTGCGCTACAAGCAGACGGCCCTCGGGGCGGCGTGGGCGATCATCCAGCCGCTGTTCACGATGATCGTCTTCACGCTGTTCTTCGGACGGCTGGCGAAGATCCCGTCGGACGGGCTGCCGTATCCGATCTTCACGTATGCGGCGCTGGTGCCGTGGACCTTCTTCGCCAACGGCCTCGCGCAGTCGGCGGACAGCCTGGCGGGCAGCGCGAATCTGCTGCGCAAGGTCTACTTTCCGCGGCTGGCCATTCCGCTGGCGACGGTGCTGTCGGGCGTCGTCGACTTCTGCATCGCCTTTGTCGTGTTGATCGGGTTGATGGCCGTCTACGGCGTCGTCCCGACGGCCAACATCGTCTGGCTGCCGGCCTTGCTGCTGCTGGCGCTGTGCACGGCCCTCGGCGTCGGCCTGTGGCTCTCGGCACTGAACGTTCAGTACCGCGACGTGAAATACGTCGTGCCGTTCCTGGTGCAGTTCTGGATGCTGGCGACGCCGATCGCGTATCCGAGCAGCATGATTCCCGAGCCGTGGCGCACGGTGTACGGCATCAACCCGATGAGCGGTGTGATCGAGGGCTTCCGCTGGGCCCTGCTCGGGACCGACAGCCCGCCCGGCATGATGCTCGCGGTGTCCGTCGCCGTGTCGGTGTCGCTGCTCGTCGGCGGCGCGTTCTACTTCAAACGTCTCGAACGAACCTTCGCCGACATCGTCTGAGCCTTCTCATGTCCGAACTCGCCATCCACGCCGAGTGTCTCGGCAAGTCGTATCGCCTGGGCGCGCGTCAGGAGCGCTACCAGAGCCTGCGTGATGCCCTCGCCCGCGGCGCGCGGGCCACCGTCGCGCGGCTGCGGCCCGGCCGTCGGGCCGCGCGGCCTGCCGCCGAAACGATGTGGGCGCTCGAGGACGTGACGTTCTCGATCCGTCAGGGCGAGGTGGTCGGCATCATCGGCCGGAACGGCGCCGGCAAGAGCACGCTCCTGAAACTGCTGTCGCGCATCACCGAACCGTCGCGGGGCACGGTGGACATCTGGGGTCGAGTCGGATCGCTACTCGAGGTCGGCACCGGTTTCCATCCGGAACTGACCGGTCGCGAGAACATCTACCTGAGCGGCGCCATCCTCGGCATGAAGCGCGCGCGCATCATCGAGAAGTTCGACGAGATGGTGGCCTTCGCCGAAGTCGAGCGCTTCGTCGACACGCCGGTGAAGCACTACTCGTCCGGCATGTATCTGCGCCTGGCGTTTGCCGTTGCCGCGCATCTCGACCCGGAGATCCTGCTGGTCGACGAGGTGCTGGCCGTGGGCGACGCGCGCTTCCAGCGCAAGTGCCTCGACAAGATGCAGGAGGTCGGCGCGCAGGGCCGCACCGTGCTCTTCGTCTCGCACAGCATGCCGACGATCACACGGCTCTGCCCGCGAGCCATCCTGCTCGGCGAGGGTCGGGTGCTGCACGACGGTCCGGCGCCCTCGGTGGTCGCGCAGTACCTGCAGTCCGGACTCGGTACAGCCTCCGCGCGTGAGTGGACGGATCCGCAGCGCGCGCCGGCGAGCGACACGGTGCGCCTGCGCGCAGTACGGCTGCGCACGAGCCGCGGCATCGTGCCCGACACCGTCGACATCCGCGAAACCGTTGGCGTCGAGATGGAGTACGACGTGCTGCGCCCCGGCGTGGTGCTCTTTCCGCACTTCAGCGCGCACACGGCCGAAGGCGCCTTTGCGTTCGTCGGGCTCGATCAGGATCCCGAGTGGCGTTCACGGCCGCGGCCGGTCGGGCGGTACATCAGCACCGGCTGGATCCCCGGCAACCTGCTCTCCGAGGGGATCATGCTGATTGGCGCGGCGATGCGTTCGCTCGCGCCCGATCAGCTGCACTTCTGGGAACGCGACGCCGTCTCGTTCCACGTCGTCGATGTGCCCAACGCCGACACGGCGCGTGGCGACTATCCAGGCGGTATCCCCGGCGTCGTCCGCCCGCTGCTCCGCTGGACGACGGAGTTTCATCCGCCGGCGGCGCGGGTGACCGATCCGGAAGCGGTGGTGGTGTCGTCATGACGTCTCGTTCATCTGCGCATCTGCGGCTGCGGCATTCGTGGCCATCTGCGCATCTGCGGCATGTGTGGATGGCGGCGTGGATGAAAGGCGCCGGCCACGGCCCGCTGGGCCGGCTGTCGATGCGCCTGGCGGCGTGGGCGGCGCCGCCCCACCGCGGACGCAACCTGCTGGCACGACTCAGCCCCGCCGGCTTTGTCGCCGCGTCGGCGCTCGAGCATCACCCGGACCTGACGTACGGCCGTCACGGTTTCATCGGCGAGCGTGTCGTGTTGTATTCACGCGACGGCAGCGGTCGCATTGTCCTCGGCAACGGCGCACACGTCTATCAGGACAGCGTGCTCGAGACCGGACACGGCGGTGAGATCCACATCGGCGCGCACACGAGCATTCATACGCGGTGTCAGTTGATGGCGTATGTCGGATCGATCCGCATCGGCAGCGGCGTCGCCGTGGCCGCCAACTGCGCGTTGTATCCCTACGACCACGGTACGGTTCTCGGCGAGCCCATCGCACGCCAGCCGCTCGTCAGCCGGGGCGACATCGTCATCGATGACGATGCGTGGCTGGGGACGGGCGTGATTGTGCTCGCCGGCGTGCGCGTCGGCACTGGTGCGGTGGTGGCCGCCGGTGCGGTTGTGACCCGCGATGTCCCACCGAACGCGATTGCCGCCGGCGTGCCGGCACGCGTGGTCGGCTGGCGTCAGCCGCCGCCGCGCGATCGGGCCGAGCCGGTCGAACACCTCGAAGCCATTGCCGCCGCGGGCGGTCGCGACCTGCCATGACGTCACTCGTGTCCGCGTTCGATCAGCCGGCCGCGCACGTCCCGCGCGTCAGCATCGGCCTGCCCGTCTACAACGGCGAGCGCTATCTGCCGGATGCCTTTGCCATGCTGGCGGCGCAGACGTGGCGCGACTACGAACTGATCGTGATCGACAACGGCTCGCGCGACGGTACCGCCGCGATCGGCCGCGAGTGGGCGGCGCGCGATGCGCGCATTCGCTACGTGCGGTTCGAGGACACCATCCCGCTCGTCGACAACTTCTGGCGCGCGTTCCTGCACGCCCGCGGCGCCTACTTCGTGTGGAACGCCGCCGACGACTTCCGTCCGCCCGATGCGCTGGCGCGCGGAGTCGCGGCCCTGGACGCCGATCCCGACGCCGTCCTGGTGCACGGCCCGGTGGCGCTGGATCTGGGCAACGGACGCAGCGCCCCGACGATCGACAACGACATCGAGGCGGATGGTCGCGATCCCGCCGAGCGCGTCGCGCGCTTCACCGCTCGTCTGCGGCACAACGCCGTGCTCTACGGCATGTATCGTCGCGAGGCGCTGGCCCGCGCCGTGTTCCGGCAGCACGTCGGTCAGGACTTTCTCGTCTGCCTGCAGGTGGCGATGATCGGCCGCGTCATCCACACGCCGCTGCCGCTCATCCGCTACTACCACGCCAATGGACCGCTGGACGAACCGATGTATGCGCGCCCGCCGTTCACGCTGGCGCACGCGCTGGCCTGGCCGCGCAACCGCTTCAAGTGCGCCATCGTGCTGGTGCGCGGCAGCTGGTATCTGGCTCGCGAACGCGGCACGCCGCCGGTGACGCGTTGGCGCGCGATCGCGGCGTTCGCCACCACGTTTCTCAGGCGGTATCGCCGGCATCTGCTGGACGAACTGCTGCTCGCGCTCGCGGCGCCGGTCGCCTGGCTGCTGTGGCCGATCACCGAACGACTGCGCCGGGCCAGACGCCGACAGGCCGCGGCCACCGGCGCGGTCCGATAACACGGGAGCCGACGGACATGAAGGTGGTGATCCTGGCGGGCGGCATGGGCACCCGCATCAGCGAAGAGAGTGCGATTCGGCCGAAGCCGATGATCGAGATCGGCCACCAGCCGATCCTGTGGCACATCATGAAGATGTTCACGGCGCACGGGCTGACCGACTTCATCATCTGCTGCGGCTATCGCGGCGAGATGATCAAGGAGTACTTCGCCAACTACTACCTGCGCCGCAGCGACGTCACGTTCGACCTGCGCGCCAACGCGCTCCAGGTGCACCGTGCCTGCGCCGAACCGTGGCGCGTCACCGTCGTCGATACCGGACTGCAGTCGATGACCGGCGGCCGGCTCAAGCGCATCGCCGCGCACCTCGGCGACGAGCCGTTCTGCATGACCTACGGTGACGGCGTCTCGGACGTGCACATCGGCGACCTCGTCGACTTCCATCGCCGCCAGGGCCGGCTGGCGACGTTGACCGCCGTGCAGCCGCCCGGGCGCTTTGGCGCCTTCACGCTGTCGCGCGAGGAGAGCGCCATCCGCACGTTTCACGAAAAGCCGAGCGGCGACGGCGCGTGGGTGAATGGCGGCTTCTTCGTCCTCGAACCAGAGGTGCTCGACTACATCGACAGCGACGACACGGTGTGGGAACGTGAACCGCTCGAGCGGCTGGCTACCGATGGGCAACTGTCGGCCTACCGTCATCCCGGTTTCTGGCAGCCGATGGACACGCTGCGTGACAAGATGCTGCTCGAAGAACGGTGGGCCGGTGGGGACGCGCCCTGGAAGTGCTGGTGATCCCGTGACGATCAACTCGACCATCCTGCCCGGCGCGTTCGTCATCGAGAGCGAGCCGCGGACCGACGATCGCGGGTCGTTCGCGCGGACGTTCTGCGCCCGCGAACTCGCCGCCTGCGGCGTGACGCTGGCGCCGGTGCAGGCCAACGTCGCCACCACACGTCGCCGCGGCACCGTGCGCGGGCTGCACTATCAGGTTGCGCCGTCGCTCGAACCGAAATTGATCCGCTGCACGCGCGGCGCCATTCACGACGTCGTCGTCGATCTCCGCCAGGACTCATCCACGTACGGCCAGCACATCGGCGTGGAGTTGAGCGCCGCCAACATGCGGGCGCTGTTCGTGCCGGCTTTGTGTGCGCACGGCTATCAGACTCTCGACGACGACTGCCAGGTGGAATACCTCGTCGGTGGTTATTACGATCCGGCCTGCGAGCGTGGCGTTCGCTATGACGATCCGGCTCTCGGCATCGCGTGGCCGCTGCCGGCCGTCGCGTTGAGCGGCAAGGACGCCAACTGGCCGCTCCTGCCCGCTTTCGACCTGGCCGTCACGAAAGGACGTTCATGATCCTCGTCGACACCGCCCTCCAGGAACGGGCGCGCAGCGGCCGGCCGATTCGGGTCGGGCTGGCCGGCGCCGGATTCATGGGCCGCGGCATCGTCAATCAGTTGGTGCACTACTCGCCCGGCATCAGCCTGGCCGCGGTGTTCAGCCGCGATATCGAGCATGCCCGCCGGGCCTGCGCCGAGGATGGCGTGGCCGACATCCGCGTCGCCCGCAGCACCGATGACATCAACGACTCAATTGCCGCCGGCGCCTGCGCCATCACCGACGATGCGGCGCTGCTGTGCCGGGCAAAGGGCATCGACATCGTCGTCGATGCGACCGGCGCGGTGGAATTCGGCGCGCAGTTGGCGATGGACGCCATCGACGCCGGCAAGGACGTCGTGCTGATGAATGCGGAACTCGACGGCACCGTCGGCCCGCAACTGAAGGCGTACGCCGATCGCGCCGGCGTCATCCTCACCGGCTGCGACGGCGATCAGCCGGGCGTGCAGATGAACCTGGTGCGCTTCGTCAACAGCATCGGGCTCACGCCACTGGTCTGCGGCAACATCAAGGGCCTGCAGGATCGCTATCGGACGCCAACGACACAGGCGGGATTCGCGAAGCGGTGGGGACAGACGCCGCACATGGTGACCAGCTTTGCCGATGGCACCAAGATCTCCTTCGAGCAGGCGATTGTCGCCAACGCCACCGGTATGCGCGTCGCCTGCCGCGGCATGCGCGGCTACGACCACACCGGGCACGTCGATCAGTTGACGTCGATGTTCGACGTCGACGAACTGAAGGCGCTCGGCGGCGTCGTGGACTACGTCGTCGGCGCGGCGCCCAGCCCCGGCGTGTTCGTCTTCGCGGCGCGTCGTGACGAATCACAGAAGCTGTATCTGGACTACGCCAAGCTGGGTGAAGGTCCGCTCTACAGCTTCTATGTTCCGTATCATCTGACGGTGTTCGAGGTACCGCTCAGCGTGGCCCGCGTCGCGCTGTTTCGTGACGCCGTGATTGCACCGACGCATGGACCACGCGTCGACGTGGTGACAACGGCGAAGATGGACATGAAGGCCGGCGACGTGATCGACGGCCTCGGCGGCTACTGCACTTACGGCCTGTGCGAGAACGCCGACGTGACGTGGCGGGATCGACTGCTGCCAATGGGTCTGGCCGAAGCGTGTCGCCTGAGGCGCGACGTCGCGAAAGACGAGGTGCTCACCTACGATGACGTCGAACTGCCCGGTGGCCGGCTCGTCGAACGGCTGCGCGCCGAGCAGGACGCCGCGTTCTTCGGTGCGGCGCTGTTCGAATCCACACACGTCGCCGTCGATCGATTGACGGCGATGGCGGAAGTTCCCGGTTTGCCGCGCTGATCCGCGATGCCGATGCCCGCTCCCCCCAACGCGCGCGTGATCATTACCGCGACTTCACCCGCGGCGCCATCCGCTCACCGGATGGTACGGGCGGCCTACGTGCGCTTCATTCGCCCCTATCTGTCCGGCGATCTGGCGCGGCAGCGCGTGAAGCTGGTGTGGCACGTTTGGGGTTATCTCGGCCTGCTGCGCTTGTACCGCCTGCCGCTGGCGGCGCGGCTCGGCGTCATCGCGCGGTTCCTGCGCATCGACTGGATGGTGCCGCACGCGCACCGTCCGCGCGAGATCGCCACGTTGTGTCTGGCGCTTGGCGCGACGCCGGCGCGGCCCGGTGAGGTTGTCGTCGAAGCCGGCTGCTGGCAGGGCGGCGGCTCGGCCAAGCTGAGCATCGCCTGCCGGCGCCTTGGCTACCGGCTGCACATCTACGATTCATTTGCCGGTGTCGAAGTGATGTCGGCCGCCGACCGCGCGCGCAGTTTCGACTTTTCCGGATCGTTCCGCGCTTCGGCCGATGTCCTTCAGCGCAATCTCGCGCGCTTCGGCGAACCCGACGTCTGCACGATCCATCCCGGATGGTTTGCCGACACGCTCGCGCACACGCCCGTGCCGGCGTCGGTCAAGCTGGCGTACATCGACTGCGATCTCGCCAAGGGCACCATTGAAGTGTTGCGCGGCGTGCTGCCGTCGCTGGCCGAGGACGGCGCCGTGTTCTCGCAGGACTGCCACATCCCGAACGTTTTCGACGTGCTGAACGACGCCGTGACGTGGACGGCCCTTGGACGACCGCCGGCGCGCATCGAACGCCTCGGCCCGCAACTCGCTCGCATTCACGTGCGGGAGCACGACGGCACACGAAGTCGCGAAGATCACGAAGGACGACACGACGCTCGTCCCTCCAGCCGTACGTTCTAGTTCACGATGATCGTCCGTACGGGGCTCGCGGGTCCCTCGCCGCACGCGTTGGTCGTCACGACGCGCAACTGATACTCGCCGGGCGGCAGCGTACCGCTGAGCGTGCGTTCGCCAGTGGCGATGCTGGCGGTGGCCGCGCCGTTCACGTGGAGGACGTAGCCCGTCGGCGCCGGTCCTAGATCCGGCGAGTCCCACGACACCGTCACCGAGCGTCCGGACACGTGTGCCTGAAAGGCCGCGGCCTCGTCCGGCCGCCCCGCACACGCGGACGGGAAGCTGAGGCTGACCGGCTCCGACGGCTCGCTTGCGCCGGCGTCGTTCACCGCCACCAGCCGCAGCGTGTAGGTGCCGGGCGGCACGTCAGCGAAGTCGAACCGATCGGCCAGCCCGATCGGAATCGACGTCGTCATCGCCCCGCTCACGTCCAGCCGCAGTGACGTTGGCGCGCCACCGGCGTAGGAGTTCTTCCACGCCAGCGCCAGCGTTGATCCATCAGCCAGCCCCAGCAGGTTCACCGGTGGTGACGGGACCTGGGGTACGCGACTGAACACCTGGATCTCATTCGAAGCGGCGCTGCGACGTGTGCCGGCCACCGCATGCAGGCGCACGTGAAACGCGCCCGACGGCGCGCGGAAGGTGAAGGCGCTGGAAGCGCCGTCCACCGGCACGACGGCCAGCGTCGACCCGGGCACCACCCCGCCTTCGAGCACATAGCCTTCCGGCGCCACCGGTCCCGCCGGCGGCGTCCACCGCAGCGTCACCAGATCATCGACGATGCGATCGGCGTGAAGTCCCGTCGGCGACGCCAGCGATGGATCGGGTTGATCGGCGATCACCGCCTCCTCGCTCGTGATCACAATGGCGTCGAGGCGGGTGACGGCACGGCCGGTCCGCACGCGCAGGTTGTGCGCGCCGGCGGCCAGCGTGAACTGCCGGGTCGCGGCACCAGCGTCGGGCGACACGCGAACCGGCGCCCATTGCCACGTATAGGAGCGCTGCGCGGCCGGCACCGCGTGCACATCCTCCGCGCCGCCGTCGATGGAGACGAGCACGGAGTCGGCGCCGGGCGACATCTGCCGGAGCCAGATGCGATAACTGCCGGCACGAGGCAGGGTGAACGGCAGCGTCAGCGTGCCCTGATTGTCGGTGCTGTTGCCGGCGTAGCGTCCGCCGGAGGCCGTCGGCGTGTTGGCGATGGTCATCGGTCGCACCAGGGCGCCTGCTTCGGCTTCGAGGCGAATGGTCACCGCAGTCGTGCTGCGGTTCTTGACGAGGATGGTGCGTGCCGGCGTCGTGGTGCGCTGGCCGGACGAATCCACCGCGGTGGCGGTGATCTGGTGCGTGCCGTCGCCGGTGTCGAGCGTGTTCCACGACACGGAGTACGGCGCCGCCGTGGACGTCGCGACGGTCCGGCCGTCGACGAAGAACTCCACGCGCGCGATGCCGCGATCGTCGGTGGCGTTGACGCTGAGCGCCGCCGTGCCGCCGAGGCGCGCGCCTTCCGCCGGCGTCAGCCAACTGATCGCAGGCGGACTGTCGGCGGTCGTCTGTCGTGTGAACACGGCCGTCGTCACGGCGCTGTCCGGCAGACCTGACGCGAACGCGCGCGCGCGCACCGTGACGCTCGTCGACACGGTGACCGGACCGCTGTAGAGCGGTGACGCCGAGGTCGGTGTCGATCCATCCTGCGTCACGCGGATGACCGCGCCGGCGGTGGCCGAGGTGATCGCAACGCTGGTGGGTCCCGTGATCGTGCCGCCCGCCGGACTGATCACCGGCGCCGCGATGGTGCCCTGCTGCACGACGTAGGTCTCGCTGGCGACCGCACTCGGATCGCGCCCCGAGGCGAACGCCTGTGCCCTGATGACGGTGTTCGACGACACAGCGATGGGTGTGGCGTAGACGGCGGAGCCAGACGAGGGCGTGCTGCCGTCGGTGGTGTAGCGGATCGTCGCGCCGGGCGTGGTGCTGGTGATCGTCACCGACACCGGCGCGCTGAAGGTGCCGCCGCCGGGCGCCAGCACCGGCGTTGCCACCGGCGGATCGACCGGCGTGTCGGTGGACCGCATGACGACGAAGACGCCGAAGTCCGGCGCCGTATGCGGCGGCAGCACCGGCACCTGACCAACCGGCGGCTGCGCCGCGAGTCCCTGCATCGGCAGCGAGATCGTCGCGCCGGCAGCGTAGACGCCGCGGACCACTGGCGCGCCGTAGAAGTTCTGCGCGTCGCGCACTTCGAAGGCCTGACCGGGCTGCAGTCCGGCGCCCGACAGGTCCACCGTGACGGCGGCCTGCCGCTGCCAGTTGTAGACGATCACGTGGGCGCGGCCCGGCTCGAACTGATTGGGCCGGACGCGCACGACGTTGGTCGTCGGGCGGCGGGCGTGAAACGTGTTGGCGGGGAACGCGGTGTCGAGCCCGCCCCAGCCCCAGCGTTCCGCCTGCAGGCTGTAGAACACGTTGCCGGTCATCACCGGCACGCAGTTCACCAGCAGCACCGGCGAACTGCCCATCAGGTAATTGTCCGTGGCCCGTCCGTTCGTGCAGCCGGCGGCGTAACCGACGTTGGTCTGCGCGCCGCCGTAGGTGAAGTTCTGCCGCAGCACCGGATTCCGCGCGATGATGCCGCCGCCGAGCAGGATGTCGCGCTCGAAGCCGCTCGTCCCGAGAATGCCGTTGTTGAAGGCGACGTTCCCCTCGAGCACGATGTCGTTCAGATACGCCGACGACGAGCCGTAGGCGTGAAGACCGTGGCTGAACTGATTGAAGGCGATGTTCTCGCGCACCTGACGGACGCCGCTGGCGTTCTGCGTGTACAGACCGTGGCCGTGCGAGCCATCAGGCGCTTCCCAGCCGTTGTGGAACAGCAGCGTGCCATACACCTCGCTGCCTACCGACTCGCTCCACAGCCCGATGCCGTTCGACAGGTCGTGGATCACGAGGTTGATGAACTTCATGTTCGGGCCGCGCGCCGAGACGCCGGCACCGCGCGTCAGGTCGGTCGGCCATGGCCCGGGCTGCGTCACCAGGCGCCGGGTGTTGGAGTTGGTGATCTCGAAACCCCAGAACACCGTCCACGCGCCGTCGGTGGTCAGCACATCGCGGGGAGAACCGGCGCCATCGAGCGTCGCGCGCTGCCCCGGATACTGCCGCACGGTGATCGGCGCGGCGGCGGTGCCGGTCAGCCGGCTGGTGAACGTGCCCGTGTAGGTGCCGCCGAGCAGCCAGATCGTGTCGCCGGGGCGGGCGGGACTGGTGGCGGAGAGGGCGGTGGTCAGGTCGAGCGGTTGGGTGCGCGTGCCGGGGTTCCCCGGCTGTCCGTGGGGGGCCACGAAGAATTCAGCGGCCTGCGCCCGAACGGCCGGGGCAAGCAGTGCAAGGAGGAGCAAGAGGAGCGTGGAACAAGTGGAACAGATGGGCTTACGGACGTACATGTGCCCATCCGTAGGCAAGCTCGGCGCCAGAATGACGGTTTTGCCGTTTTCGCCCCCGATTTCGCCGTTCCCGACCGACTGAAGTGGAGCGAGCTCTGCCGTAGGAGCCGGCTCAGCGTGCAAAATTGACGTGGCGACAGACAGTTTTGGCACGGCCGCGATGGACACGTAATCGGCACCCGCGCGCCTGGGGTCAGGTCACGATTCGTGAGTCTGGGGTCAGGTCACGATTCGTGAGTCTGGAGGTCGATCGACGACCACTCACGAATCGTGACCTGACCCCATTTCGATCACACGGCGCCCGTTCGCGGCGGGAGGTGCGGTAGGCTTTCGTATGCGCCGGTCCCTACTCCTCGCATCTGTTCTACTCATACTGACGATGCACGTCCCCTTTGCCCGGGCGCAGGCCCCGGCGCCGGAGGAGGACGTCCAGGCCAAGATGCAGGCCTGGTCGAAGGCGCTCGGCGTCGAGTGCACGCACTGCCACATCGAGAACCAGTGGGATCTTGGGTATCTGCCGGTCTTCGACCTGGCGTTCCGCATGGAAAAGATGGTGAAGGAACTGAACGCCGGGCCGCTGAAGCAATACGGCGGCAACCTGACGTGCAACACCTGCCATCAGGGCAAGCTGACGCCGCCCAAGGTGACGCGCGAGCAATGGGAGCGCGACGCCAAGCGTTATGAAGCCGCGTACAACGGCGACCAGTCACTGGCGCTGCAGATGGGCATCTTCACCGCGTCGCTCGGCGTCGGCTGCTCGTATTGCCACGACCCGAACAACTGGGGCTGGGACGATCATCCCAACAAGGCCGTCGCCCGCCGCATGCGCGGGATGGTGGGCAGCATCAACAAGCACTTCGCCGGCGTCACCAATCCCGAGATCAGCTGCATGACCTGCCACCAGGGCAAGCCGAAGATCAGCCGGTCCGACGAGCAACAGTAATACGCCTCAGTAAATCGAACGTGACGGCCGCCACTGGCGGCCGAGCACGAGGATGCGATCGAGCAGGTCGCCGTACTCCACGCCGGCGCACCGCGCCGACTCGGCGAAGTCCTCGCCCTTGGCGAGCTGCGGATTCGGATTCGCTTCGATCACCACCAGCCGGCCCTCCGCCGCCAGCCGCAGGTCGATGCGCGCATAGCCGCTCAGGTCCAGCGCCTGATACGCGCGCTTGGCGACGTGCTGCACCTTGGCGGCAATCTCCGGCGGCAGATCCGCCTGCGCGGTGTCGATGCCGTGCTTCTGCTGGTAGGTGACGTTCCACTTCACGCGCTCGGTGGCGATGCGCCAGTTCTGCTCCGGCATCTTCGAGAACACCATCTCCCACACCGGAAACACCGACAGCCGCGCGTTCCCCATCACGCCGACATACAACTCGCGCCCGTCGATATACTCCTCCACCGTCGCCGCCGTGCCGATCGACTGGTGGATGAACTGCACGCGCTTCGCCAGTTGCTCGTCATTCCCGACCACCGACGCCTGTGAAATGCCGGTCGACGACTCATACGTCGCCGACTTGACGATGAGCGGATACTTCAGTCGCCGCGGCAACCGCACCTTGTGGCCGATATCCACCGTCAGCGAGTCCGGCACCTGGATGCGGTGATAGGCCAGCAGCTTCTTCGCCAGCGTCTTGTCACGCGCCAGCGTCAGCCCGCGCGGATTACAACCGGTATAAGGTAACCGCAGTAATTCAAGGTAACTGACGACGTTCTGATCGAAGACGCCGATGTCGTCGAACGCCTCCATCAGGTTGAAGACGATGTCGGGCTTGAATTCCTCGACGTTCTGGCGAATCGGCGTGAGATCGTCGTGCACGCCGATGACGCGCAGGTGATGCCCGCGCTCGCGCAGCGTCGAGACGACGTCGTACTCCATGCGCCAGGGCGCGGCGAACGACTCTTCCGGCGTCGCCACGTCGGGCGGGACGAGATCGCGGTGCACCAGCGTCAACACGCGCTGCGGTTTCATCGCGCGCTCCTCACAGCGCCACCCGGTGACGGCCGCTGTGCAGGTAGTTCATCACCTGCACGGTGAGCATCACGGTAAAGGCGCGCCGCGCTTCGTCTTCGGGCAGCGCCAGGCGCAGCTTCAACTCGCGGCTGCGCGTCATCATGTCTTCGATGACGCGGTCGATCGTGTATTGATAAATGCCGGTCCAGTCCGCCACCAGCCGCCGGACTGGCCGGCGCAGGCGGGCGATGAACTGCGCCGCCGTCGGCTGCCCGGCAAAGGCCGGCGCGTCCGAGAACAGCCGCCGCAGATCGCGATCGTAGAACGCCGGGTGATCCACGCCGTAATGCCGGCGCTTGCGGCGGTAATACTGGCGCAGCGTCCGGCGTTCCCGCCGCAGCGGATCTACTTCATCCGCCTGGACTACCGTCGGCGTCGTCCCGGCGAGTGAGCGCATCAGCGCGTCCATGTACTCCAGCTTCTTCAGTGCCGGCCACCCGGCATACCGCTGCGTCCAGTTGGCGCCGGGCGTCAGCCACACGGCGAACGTCTCGGCGAAGTCCTCGTCCGGGTGACTCTGCGCGTACCAGGGATCGAGGTGCAGCACGAAGCTCTTGCTGTACGGCCGCGGCGCGTAGAAATCGGGATACTCCTCGCGCGACGAGCCGAACAGCGCCCGCCGCTGCCGGCGCAGGCGAAGACGATACGCGTTGTCGATGACGTGCCCGGCCTCGTGCCGCAGGATGCGCATGCACCACTCGTGTTCGCCGCCTTCCACTTCGAGCATCTGAGCCAGTTCGAGCCGCTGGAGCCGCGGATGCGCCAGGTAGAACGGCACCGCCATCGAGATGAAGCCGTCCGGGGTGAACCAGGTGTCGGCCAGGTAGAAGTGGATCGGGCACTGCAGGCCCTTGGCCGCCAGTTCGGCGGTCAGCTGCGCCAGCGGCGCCTCCAGCGCCGACCCGGCGATGGTCACGGGCAGGTCGGCCAGGCGCACGTCGAGCAGTGCCTCGTCGTCCAGTTCGGCCCAGTTGTCGGGGATTCCGCTCGACGCCATCCGGCCCGATCTTATCCCGGCCGATCGCGGAACGGGGCGCCAGCCCAGCTTTTGCGGTTGGCGGCGGCCCCGAGTGTGGCTAGAGTTACGCGCATGCA
Organism: Acidobacteriota bacterium; assembly: GCA_020851325.1. Lineage (GTDB taxonomy): Bacteria > Acidobacteriota > Vicinamibacteria > Vicinamibacterales > UBA2999 > VFZN01. Next base: position 36,056 of record JADZCY010000116.1, read on the forward strand.
GGTGGCAGGTAGCAGGAGTCATATGCGCAGAGACTGGATGAAGCTGGCGCCGCTGGCGCTGTTCGTGGCGGCCGCGGTGTTGCCGCTGGCTGGGCAGGCGCCCGTCGATCCGATCGTCGACGGCACGAAGAACGGCGAGTGGCCGACCTACGGCGGCGATCTCGCCAGTCGGCGCTACTCGCCGCTCGCGCAGGTGGACGCGACGAATTTCGGCAAGCTGGAGATCGCCTGGCGCTTCAAGACCGAGAACCTCGGCCCGCGACCGGAGTTCCAGTTCCAGTCGACGCCGCTGATGGTGAAGGGCCGGTTGTATTTCACCGCCGGTTCGCGGCGAGCGGCGGTGGCCGTTGACGCCGCCACCGGCGAACTGAAGTGGATGCACGCGCTCGAGGAGGGTCCGCGCGCCGCGGCCTCGCCGCGTCAGTTGTCCGGTCGTGGCCTCTCGTACTGGACCGACGGCACGGAGGAACGCATCCTCTACGTGACGGTTGGCTATCAACTCGTCGCCCTCGACGCGAAGACCGGCCACCGCATCCCTTCCTTCGGCACCGACGGCATCGTCGATCTGAAGAAGGAGATGGATCAGGACATCGATCCGGTGAAAGGCGACATCGGCCTGCACTCGGCGCCGGTCGTCGTGAAGAACACGATCATCGTCGGCGCCGCGCATACTGAAGGCGGCGCGCCACGCAGCCGCACCAACCAGAAGGGCTACGTCCGCGGCTACGACGTCCGCACCGGCAAGCGCATCTGGATCTTCAAGACGATTCCGTCGCCGGGCGAGTTCGGCAACGAGACCTGGGAGAAGGACTCGTGGTCCTATAGCGGTAACACCGGCGTGTGGGCGCAGATGAGCGTCGACGCGGAGCTGGGACTGGCTTACATGCCGGTCGAACTACCGACCGGCGATTACTACGGCGGCCACCGGCCCGGTAACAGCCTGTTCAGCGAAAGCCTGGTCGCGGTGGACATCGCCACCGGACAGCGCAAGTGGCATTACCAGCTCACGCATCACGGCATCTGGGATCACGACATTCCGTGCGCGCCGATCCTGGCTGACTTGAACGTCAACGGCAAGATAGTGAAGGCTGTCGCGCAGGCGACCAAGCAGGGTTGGGTTTACGTCTTCGACCGCGTCACCGGTCAGCCCGTTTGGCCGATCGAGGAGCGGAAGGTCGAACAGGGCGAGGCTCCCGGTGAGCAGTACTCGCCGACGCAGCCGTTCGTGACCAAGCCACCGCCGTTCGAACGGCAGGGCGTCTCGGAGGACGACCTCATCGACTTCACGCCGGCGCTGCGGGCCGAGGCGCTGAAGCTGGTGTCGCGCTTCAAGATCGGGCCGCTGTTCACGCCGCCGGTCGTCAGCACATGGGACGGGCCGCTCGGCACGCTGATGCTGCCGAACGTCACCGGCGGCGCCAACTGGCAGGGCGGGTCGCTCGATCCCGAGACGAACATGTTCTACATCTTCTCCAACACCAACGTCTCGGCGCTGGGCCTCATCCCCGGCGATGGCGTGAAGTCGGACATGCTGTTCGTGCGCGGCTTTGCGTCGGACCCGGCCGACAAGAGCGGGCGCGCGAGCTTTCCGAGCACGACCATCCAGGGCCTGCCCCTCATCAAGCCGCCCTACGGCCGCATCACCGCGCTCGACCTGAACAAGGGCGATCTCGCCTGGCAGATCGCGCATGGCGACACGCCGGACAACATCAGGAATCATCCGGCGCTCAAGGGCCTGACCATCCCGCGGACGGGACGGCAGGGCCGCATCGGCGTGCTGACGACAAAGACGCTGGTGATTGCCGGCGAGGGCGGGATGGTGACGACGGACAAAGGTCCCGGCGCGATGCTGCGCGCGTATAACAAGGCCACGGGCGAGGAAGTCGGCGCCGTCTACATGCCGGCGCCGCAGACGGGCTCGCCAATGACTTACATGATGAACGGCCAGCAGTACATCACCGTGTCCGTCGCCGCACCCGGCGTCGCCGGGGAACTCATCGCGTACCGCCTGGCGAAGTAAGTCAGACGCGAAGAGACCGAAACACGAAGGGTACCAGGAAGGACACCACGATGGCGCGAAGCGCTCCTGGTTGATCACGAAGGACGCGAAGTGCGCGACAGGACTTGCCTGCGGTTTGAAGAGTTATCCTCCTTTGAGTTCTTCGCGCTCTTCGTGGACGACTTGCGCTCTTCGTGCCGCTTGTCCTGAGCGGAGTCGAAGGGTCGTGTTCTTCGTGTTGCCGGGGGACGATCCCTGCAAGCCCTTCAAGCCGTCCAAGCCGTCACTGAAGTGCCAGAATCTTCACGCTTGCCACGTCGCCAACGTGACGCAGACCCGGCGGCAGTGAGCGGCCGGCCTGGATCTCGCCGAGATCGCGCAGCACGTAGGGCGCCGTCGCCGTGAGCACCAGGTGCGTCACGCCGTGCGCGCGGCTGTCTGCCAGGAACGCGTCGAACGATGAGGTGCGCAGCGGCGGGTGGACCTTGTCGTAGCCGTACATGTCGATGTTTGCCCATCCACCGGTGTTCCGTGGACGGTAGTCCCAACTGCGCCGCGACCGCTCCGACACGAAATAGAAATCGAAGCTGTCGGTGAATACCTGCGCCGCATGCACGACGCCGTCGGCACGGAGTGTGGCTTCCACCGCCGCCCACAGACCACGGACGTCCCGGTTCGCTTCGACGAACGCGCGATTCTGAGGAATCCACGACATCGCCGGCAAGGCGACCAACACGATCGTGAGCGCGATGGCGACGGGCCGGCGCCGTGTCCACGCCAGCGCCTCGATGGACTGCAGTGCGTGCAGGATCAGCGCGATCGACGCCGCGGCGAGCGGCAGTACGACCAGCGGGCCGCGCGGGCTGCCACCGGTGGCCTGCAGCGGCAGATAGACGAGCGCGGTGACGAACAGATAGGTGGCGAGCGTGCGCAAAGGTCCGCGTGCAACGGCAATCGCCATCGCACCCGGCAGCAGCAGCGACAGCGAGGGGATCAGTTGCGCCTTGTAGGCGGCCCAATACGCCGTCGGATTCAGCCGCACGACATCGACGGCGCTTTCGGGGTAGTTCCGTTCGAGGTGGAACCAGTCCACCGCGTTGAACATCTTGTAGACGTTGAAGGCCTGCGCCGTCTGGAACGGCGGCACGCCAGCCCACACATTGATGCCCACCTGCACGAAGCCGCATGCGCCGACGGCGATGGCGGCCGCCGACCACACGCGCCAACGCCGTGGCCGGCAGCACAAGGCCGCCAGCACCGCGCCGGCGGCCAACAGAAATCCGTGGTGCCGCGTCAGGCCGGAGAGCCCGAGTAATACGCCCGCAAGAACGGCAAGCCCGAGACGGTCGCGATCGAGCGCCGCCCACAGCAGCAGCACACCACACACGCCGAGCAGCATCGCCGGCATGTCCGGCCCGGCCGTCAGCGCGTGCTGGAAGAACATCGGGTGCAGCGCCAGTAGCAGCGTCGCGACAAGGGCCGGCCATGGCGAATCCACGCGTGCTCGCAGCCACGCGAACAACACCGTCAACATCACCGCGCCGGAAAGCACTGACACGACGAAAGTGGTGACCAGGATGTCCGGCGTCAGCAGCACCCGGACGAGCAGCGGGTAACCGATCGGATAGAAGCCGTTGTGCAGCGTCCGCGGATCCGCGAGGGACAGATGCTCGCCGAGATAGAACAGCCCCCAGAAGTCGTTCAGCAGCGTGTAGAACGCCATCTCGCGCCCGGCCATCATGGCGACGACGACGAAGACCACGGCAACGAATACACCCGGCAACGTTCTCACTCGCCCTTACCCATCAAGCCGCCTTCGCACGATTTCGCGCCGCGCGCTTCGGCGTGATTGCACCTTTCACAACACTCGGGCTCGACGGGCACTGAGGGCGAGCACTCCCGAGCGATCGACTGTCCCCAAAAGGAAGGCTGTCCCGATCACGCTCCGGTCCCGGCCCGTCTTTCGCCTGCCGCCTCCCGCCTCCCGACACGATCACTTCTGCGGCAGCTCGAACACGTAAAGCGTGTGTCCGCTGGCCGGCGGCTGGATCTCCGGCGCGATGGTCTGCGGCACAACACGCGGGCTGCCGCCGCCGACGCCCGTGGTGACGGCGACGTACTGCTTGCCATTGGCGGTGAACGACACGGGATAGCCCTGCACGGCGGTGTTGAGGCGTGTCTGCCACAGCACCTCGCCGGTGCGCACATCCAGAGCGCGGAAGTAGCGCGACAGATCGCCGATGAACACGAGCCCGCCGCCCGTGGTGAGCGCCGCGGTCAGGTACGGCGCGCGCTGATCGCGCGTCCACACCTGCCGCATCGTGTTGACGTCATACGCCGCCAGCTTGCCGATGTTGCCGTCACTCCCCGGCATCTCGAAGAATCGTCGTCCGGCCGCCGTGCCGCCGGAGCCCGGCGTCAGCTCCACCTTGCGCGCCGCAATCTCCATGCACGACTGCGACAGCGGGATGATCAACAGGCCGGCGCCGGGGTGATAGCTCATCGCCTGCCAGTTGTGTCCGCCCTCGGTGCTCGGGCACGCCGTGATCCACTCGTCCACCTTCTGGTTCTTGATGTCGTCGCGATACTCGGGAACGCCGGTCTCCGGATCGATGCGCGTGAAGACGTTCTGGAAGATCGTTTCGCGATGGCCCATGAAGCGGCCGGTGCGGCGATCGAGTTTCCACAGCACGCCGGCCTTGCCGATGCTGAAGACCACCTTGTCTGGACCGAGATCGACGAGCACGCGCTCGAACACTTCGTCATGATCGAGCGTCTCGGCCGGGATGTGCTGGTGGTGCCACGCCAGCGTGCCGTCAGCGCCGCGCAGCGCCACCGTTGACGCGCCGTAGAGCGACGCGTCCTTGATGCTGTTGCCGCGGCTGGCCGGCATCCACGGTTTTGCCTGCGCGATGCCCCAATATGTGAGATCGAGATCCGGATCGTAACTGCCGACAAGCCACGTCTCGCCACCGGCACGCATCATGTCCGGCAGCGTGCCCCACGTGTCGCCGCCAGGCTCGCCGGTTCGCGCGATGGTGTGGAACTTCCACACGATGTTCCCGGTCTTCGCGTCGTAGGCGGAGATCATGCACCGCTCGTCGCGATAGCGATCGCAGCCCTGCAGCCCCTGCACCACCAGGCCCTTGATGACGATGGGGCCGGAGGTGTTGGAGAAGCCCTTTGTGCGATCGGCAATCGGCGTGATCCACACCACCTTGCCGGTGCGGGCGTCGAGCGCCACCAGGTGCGCGTCGGTGGTGGCGAGAAAGATCTTGTCGTCGTAAATCGCCAGGTTGCGCATGGCGCCGAAGCCGATCGCCTGGTTTGGCCCGACCTGATTCTCCCAGATCAAGTCGCCGGTCGCGGCATCGAGCGCCTGCACCATGTTCATGGTGTTGGTCAGGTACATGATGCCGTTGTGCACGAGCGGCATCGGCTGGTTCGAGCCGCCCTCGTTCATCGACCACGACCACGCCAGCTTCAGGTCCTTGACGTTGGCGCGCGTGATTTCGGTGAGCGGGCTGTGGCTCCACGCCTGATAGTTGCGGCGCGCCATCAGCCAGTCGCCGGGCGGCGGATTGCGCAGCATCGCGTCGGTGACCGGCACGTAGTTTTTCACTTCGCCGGTCACGGACAGTCCACGCGCGGGCGGTGGACCTTGCGGACGCGGCGCCTGCGCGGCCGGAGTCGTGGGCGCCGGATTGACGAAGGTGGGCGGTGCGACGCCGGTGGCGACCGCGCCAATCGGCGTCGCCGTGGTCAGCGTCATTGGCTGCTCGCCGGAACGCGCGCCGTTGGCGGCAAGGATGTATGCCGTCACGTTCACGTAGTCGTCTGGCGACAGCGTCCCCATTGCACCCGGCGGCATCGTCTGCTGGATGTACGTGGCCAGATCACCCGCCGTGCGCGCGCGCCACGTGTTCATGAAGTTGGCGCCGGCGAGTGGCGAGGCTTCGTTGCGGCCCTGGAGGTCGGCGAGATGGCACCCGGCACAGCGGGCTCCGTACACCGCGCGACCGGCGATCGCCTGCGCCGCGGTGAATGCCGGCGGTCCTGATGGCGCTGCGGGCGCCGGCGCCTGCCGCGCGCTCAACGAGAGCCCAAGGGCGAGCATCGCCACGCCCAGAAGAGGCAACCTGGTCATCCGATCTCTCGCCTGCCCTGAGCGAAGTCGTTCCTCGACGCTGCTCGGAACGCCCCTGAGCCTGTCGAAGGGTCGAACGGCCTCCCGACCACGCCTCACCTCCCGCCTCCCGATCTGGTCTCCTGCAACAGCCATCCCCAGAGGTTGCCGTCCGGCGCCTGTTCACTGTGGAGTTGCACGTAGAGCCGGCCTTTGTCGAGGTCATCCACCTGCGCGGCGGTGAGTTCAACGGAGCCGGTGAGATCCCCGCTGGTCGCGGCGGTCGCGGTGAGATCCGCGATGGGCGCGCCACGCAGTCCTCGATTCGGCCCGCGGTGCAGACGCGCCACGGTCGCGGCGCTGCGCAGGCCGGTGAACGTGCCGGTGATGACCAGCGTCCGTCCGTTCAGCGTTGCCCTGGCCGTCCCACTCCCCGCCACCGTCGCCGCCATCGTCAAGTCGATAGGGACGGTGGAGAGACGGGCGCGATAGACGCGGCCGGCGGCGCCCTGCGCGCGGAGGACTGTGGGGAGCAACAGCGACGCGCCGGCCAGGAAAGCTCGTCGGTGCATGGAGGGATTTTACACGGGGGTGCTCCACGAGGGTGCTCCACGAGGGTGCTCCACGGAGGTGCTCCACGGGGGTGCTCCACGGGGGTGCTCCACGAAGGTGCGGCACGAAGGTACGGCACGAAGGTGCGGCACGAAGGTGCGGCACGAAGGTGCCCAGTCCCGGCCCCGCTGCGACGAAGTCCCGGCGCTACCGGCCGCGCCGTTCGAGTTCAAACGCGGTCAGGTAGCAGGCGTGCCCGGACCACAGGTTGAACCTCACCTCGTCATTGGTGCCGTCCTTGATCGCCATGCCCGGATGCGTCGCCGGGTCGAGCGTCAGTTCGTAGTCGCCGACGGGAAGTTCGTCGAAGGAGAATTCGACAGACGTCGTCGTTCTCACCTGGGATCGAACGGTCCGGACCGCACGTGGGCGCATCACTCGTTCTCCGGGTCGTGGGCGGCGATTACTTGCGCAGGCTGAGCGGCAGCGCCACGGCGCCGACGGCGAGGGCCAGCAGGCCGCCGAACACGGGCAGCCCGAAGGCGTTGGTCATGAAGCTGTACTTGAACAACGCGCCGCTGGCGACGTGGAAGTTCAGCACCATCAGCAGCGCCACGGCCGCCGCCGGCCGGGCGAAGACACCGAGGATCAGTGCCAGCCCCGTCGCCAGTTCACCGAGCGGCACTAGCCGGGCGAACACCTCGACGCCCGGCAGACACACGGTTTCGATGTAGACGCGCGACACCGGGTGCGCGTCCTTCAGCCAGGTGTTGAGGCTGGAGATCAGGACGCCGCTGCTGGCAAACCATCCGAGCTTGCCGAGCCCCTCGAAGAGAAAGAAGACGCCGAGCGCGATGCGAAGAAGCGCCAGGCCCAGCGCCTGCGGCCTGCCCACGCTACTTCTGCCCCGCCTGAATCTCGCGGGCGACCTTCTGCACTTCGTCCATCACGCGGAGGAGGTTGCCGCTCCAGATCTTGCCGATCTGCTCTTCGGTGTAGCCGCGGCGGACCAGTTCGAGCGTGACGTTGAACGTCTCCTCGGCGCCGTTCCAGCCCTCGACACCGCCGCCGCCGTCGAAGTCCGACGAGATGCCGACGTGATCGATGCCGACCTTCTTCACCAGGTAATCGATGTGATCGACGAACTCGCTCACCGTCGCCATCGGCGCCGGCGGGAACTGCTCGTCGAGTGCGGCCATGCGCTTGCGGAACTCGTTGCGCGTGGCGTCGGCCTGGGTCTGCGGTCCGCCCTGCAGGCCCATGTCGAGCCGCAGCTTGGCAATCGCCGCCGCGCGCTCGGGTGAGTCTGGCGGCTTGATCTTCACGTAGCCGTCGAAGGCCACCGTCTGGATGACGCCGCCGTTGGCCTTGAGCGCCTCCAACTGCTCATCGTCCATGTTGCGGCTGTGGTCGGCAATGGCCCGGGCCGAGGAGTGCGAGGCAATCACCGGCGCCTTCGACATCTTGATCGCCTGGAGGTTGGACTGCTTCGACGGGTGCGAGACGTCGACCATCATGCCGAGCCGGTTCATCTCGACGATGACCTGGCGGCCCAGCTCGTTGAGGCCGTTGTGCATCCACTGGCTGTCGCGCTCGCCGGTGTTGGAGTCGGCGAACTGGCTGTGGCCGTTGTGCGCCAGCGACATGTAGCGGCCGCCGCGGTCGTAGAACTCCTTCACCCGCGACAGGTCGGTGCCGAGCGGATAAGCGTTCTCGACGCCGATGAGCGCGACCTTCTTGCCGGCGGCGTTGATGCGCCGGACGTCGGCGGCGGTGAGCGCGAGTTCGATCTGCTCCGGCGCAATCTGCTCCGTCAGCCGGTGGATGGCCTCGAACTTCTCGATCGCCTGCGTGTAGGCGCGGTCGTAGCCCTCGGGTGTCAGCGACCCCTGCCCCACATAGACGATGAGGAACGCGGCGTCGAGGCCGCCCTCCTTCATCTTCGGCAGGTTGACCTGCGACTCGAGGCGCTGCGTGTAGTTGCGCTCGGCGGTGAAGTCGCGCGGGTTGATGTCGACGTGCGTGTCGAGCGTGATGACGCGGTCGTGAATGGCCCGGGCCCGGTCCTCCAGTGAAGGTTCCGGCGGCGCCTGGGCGCAGAAGGCGGTAAGGGTGGCCAGCGCAGTCAGTGGCAGCAGGAGCAGTCGTCGCATGCGCCTCATCCTACTCCGACGCCCGGCTCGTCGGTTGGCGCGTCGCGCCCGCCGTACAAAAAAAGGGCCGCGACGTTCGCGGCCCGAGCGTTGGAGGTACGACGAGGGGAGATGGTGAGCCCGAGGGTTCAGTGCGCGGTCGCCGGCACGCCCACCACCGCCGCATCGGGCGTGGCGTCGGGCGCGTGGACCAGGCACCAGGCCTCGCGATCCTGGAGGATCGCCCGGCCCAGTTCCGTGTGCAGGCCGTGGCCGGCGCGGTGCGCCACCACGTGGCCGATCACGGGATAGCCGACGAGCGCCAGGTCGCCGACCACATCGAGAATCTTGTGGCGGACGAACTCGTCCTCGAACCGCAGCGCGTTCAGCGCCCCGGTGTCGCCGATGACGATGGCGTTCTCGAGCGAGCCGCCCAGGGCCAGGCCCTGCTGGCGCATCCACTCCACTTCCTTGAGGAAGCCGAAGGTGCGCGCCGAGGCGATGTGCTCGCTGAAGCTCTGCTCGGTAATCCGCTCGGTGCGCGTCTGGTGCCGCAGCAGCGGATGATCGAAGCTGATGGTGTAGCTGACCTTGAAGTGGTCCGACGGATAGACGGCGATGCGCTTGTCGCCCGAGGCGATCTGCAGCGGCTTCAGCACCTTCAGATACTGGCGCGGCGCGCTCAGGCGCTTGATCCCGGCCTCCTGGAGGAGGAACAGGAACGGCGCGCTGCTGCCGTCCATGATCGGCACTTCGCGCTGGCTCAGTTCGATCACCACGTTGTCGATGCCAGTGGCGACCAGCGCCGCCAGCAGGTGCTCGACCGTTTCGACGGTCGCGCCATCGCGGCCGAGGACGGTGGCATACTGCACGGCCGAGACCTGATCGACGGTGGCGGGAATCTCGACGCCCAGGTCGGTCCGGCGGAAACGGATGCCGGTGCCGGCCGCGGCGGGCTTCAGGGTGAGCGTCACCTTCTGGCCGGAGTGGAGTCCGATGCCGGCGCAGGAGATTTGACGCTTGATGGTGTGCTGCACGTGGATGCGCCTCTACAGTTGCTTCGCTGTCGGTCCGAAGAGAAGCAAACGTGATGCCCGCGCACGACGCCACCAAAACTTTCCGATAACCCTTTTCATATCAGCCACTTGAACCCTGTCGAGCATGGCTGGGAGGCGAGCAACTGTGTAAAGCCAGACACAGGAAAACAGGGGTGGGGTGTGTCAGGGCTGACACAGTCGCGGACGGATTGAAGGGCTTGCAGGGCTTGGGGCTTGTCCTAAGACCTAGGACTTAGGACCTAAGACCTCGGTTAAAAACGCTCCCGTCGCCGAGCCTTCCGTCTTCGCCACCTGCGCCGGCGTGCCCTGGGCGATCACACGGCCGCCGGCCTGGCCGCCTTCCGGGCCGAGGTCGATGATCCAGTCCGCCGACTTTATGACGTCGAGGTTGTGTTCGATGACGACCACCGTGTTGCCCTGATCGACCAGGCGCATCAGCACGTCGAGCAGCTTGCGCACGTCTTCGAAGTGCAGGCCCGTCGTCGGTTCGTCGAGGATGTAGAGCGTGCGGCCGGTGCCGCGCTTCGACAGCTCGCGCGACAGCTTGACGCGCTGCGCCTCACCACCCGACAACGTCGTCGCTGATTGACCGAGCTCGATGTAGCCGAGACCGACGCTCTGCAGCGTGCGCAGCCGCGTCGCGAGCGGCGGGAAGTTCTCGAGCAGTGGCAGCGCCTGATCGACGGTGAGGTCCAGCACTTCGGCGATCGACTTGCCGCGATACTTCACGTCGAGCGTCTCGCGGTTGTAGCGGCGGCCCTTGCACTGCTCGCACGTCACGTAGACGTTCGGCAGGAAGTGCATCTCGATGGCGATGACGCCGTCGCCCTGGCACGCCTCGCAGCGCCCGCCCTTGACGTTGAACGAGAAGCGCCCCGGCTTGAAGCCGCGCGCGCGCGCTTCCGGCACCATCGCGAACAGTTCGCGGATGAACGTGAAGAGACCCGTGTAGGTGGCCGGGTTCGATCGCGGCGTGCGGCCGATCGGCGACTGATCGATCTCGATCACCTTGTCGATGTGGTTGGTCCCCTCGATGCGCGTGTGCAACCCGGGCTCGTCGGCGGCCTTGTGGATCTGCCGCGCCAGCGACTTGTAGAGGATGTCGTTGACGAGCGTGCTCTTCCCCGAACCGCTGACGCCGGTGACGGCGACGAGACGTCCGAGCGGAATGCGCACGTCGATGTCCTTCAGGTTGTTCTCGCGCGCGCCGCGGATGACGAGTTCGCCCTGCTTGCCGCCGCGCCGCCGCGGCGGAATCTCGATGCGCTTCACGCCACTGAGATACGCGCCGGTCACCGACTCGTGGCCATCGCGCGCCAGTTCCGCCGGCGTGCCCTGGAAGATCACTTCACCGCCAAGGTCGCCGGCGCCGGGACCGAGGTCGACCAGGTAATCCGCCAGCCGGATCGTGTCCTCGTCGTGTTCGACGACGATGACGGTGTTGCCCATGTCGCGCAGGCGCTGCAGCGTCGTCAACAGGCGGCGGTTGTCGCGCTGGTGCAGGCCGATGGACGGCTCGTCGAGCACGTAGAGCACGCCGGTGAGGTTCGAGCCGATCTGCGTCGCCAGACGGATGCGCTGACCTTCGCCGCCGGACAGCGTCGCCGCCGAGCGGCCGAGCGTGAGGTAACCGACGCCGACGTCGTTCAGGAAGCGCAGGCGATCCTGGATCTCCTTGAGCACGCGCGTCGCGATGATCGCTTCGCGATCGCGGAGTTCGAAGGCGTCGAACACCTCGAGCGCTTCGGAGATCGGCAGCGACACGTACTCCGCAATCGTGCGGCCCTTGATCGTCACGCCGAGGCTCTCCGGCCTCAGCCGCCGCCCCTGGCACGTCGCGCATTCGGTGAGCGCGCGATAGACGTCGAGCTCTTCCTGCACCACCCACGAGCCTTCGTCGAAACGCCGGCGCAGGTTGGGAATCACGCCTTCGAAATCGCGACCGAACGGGTCCGGTGCGGCCGCTTTCTTCTTCGTTGCCGAACCGGCGGCCTTTGCCTTCTTCTTTGGCGCAACGGCTTCGGCCTCAGCGCCCTCGGCGCCCTTCGCACCAGCCGATGGACCGAACAGCAGCAGGTCGCGCTGCTTCTTCGACAGCTTCGCGAACGGCGTCGCGGGATTGATGCCCCAGTACTTCGCGATGGACTGCAGCGCTTCGGCCACCAGGGCGGCGTCACCGCGCGCCCACGGCGCGATGGCGCCCTCGCTGAGCGACTTGCTCTCGTCGGGAACGATACGCCTGGGATCGAAGTCCCAGGTCGCGCCCAGGCCCTGGCAGTCGGGACACGCACCGTGCGGCGAGTTGAACGAGAACGCGCGCGGCGACATCTCGGGCACGCTGATGCCGCACACCACGCACGCCAGCTTGCGCGAATACAGACGGTCGCCGTGTTCCAGCGACTGGATCATCACCACGTCGTCGGCGAGTTGCAGCGCGACGTCGACCGACGCCGCCAGACGTCGTTCGATGCCGCTCCTGACGATCAGGCGGTCGATGATGATGTCGATGTTGTGGTTGCGACGGCGATCGAGCCCGATGTCCTCTTCGAGCGATCGCAGTTGACCGTCGATGCGCGCCTTGGTGAAGCCGCGCGCCGCCAGCGCCTGCAGTTCCTTCTTGAACTCGCCCTTGCGGCCGCGGACGATCGGCGCCATCACGGTGATGCGCGTGTCCTGCGGATACGTCATCACCAGATCGACGATGCGCTCGACGGACTGCGACGTGATCTCGCGGCCGCAGTTCGGGCAGTGCGGGATGCCGATGTTGGCGAAGAGCAGCCGAAGGTAATCGTAGATCTCGGTGACGGTGCCGACGGTCGACCGCGGGTTGGATCCCGTCGTCTTCTGCTCGATCGAAATCGCCGGCGACAACCCCTCGATGAGATCGACGTCCGGCTTCTCCATCTGCTCGAGGAACTGCCGCGCGTAGGCGGAGAGTGACTCCACATAGCGCCGCTGCCCTTCCGCGTAGAGCGTGTCGAATGCCAGCGACGACTTCCCCGAGCCCGACAGGCCGGTGATGACCGTCAGCTTGTCGCGGGGGATATCGACATCGATGTCCTTGAGGTTGTGGACACGCGCGCCGCGGACGGAGATCCAGTCGTGGGGCATACAGGGACGGCGCCCGGCCGGGCAGCCAATCCCCTATCTTACGCCCGTAAACGGCTGTTGCGATAGCCGTAGCCGAAATAGATCAGCAGGCCGATGGCAATCCACAGCCCGAAGCGTTCCCACGCCACCCACGGCAGCCCGGCCATGACGAACACGCAGGCGAGGATGCCCAGCGGTGCGGTCACCCACACCATCGGCACCTTGAACGGCCGCGGCCGGTTGGGCTCGACCACGCGCAGCACCAACACGCCGGCGCAGACGAGCGCGAAGGCGAAGAGCGTTCCGATGTTGGTGAGGTCGTAGGTTTCGGCCGCATCGCCCACGGCCGATGCCATCGCCACCAGCACACCGGTCAACATCGTCGTCACGGCGGGCACGCGGGTCTTCGGATCGATCCTGGCCGCCCACTGCGGCAGCAGGCCGTCGCGCGCCATCGCGAAGAAGATGCGCGGCTGGCCGTACTGGAACACCAGCAGCACCGTCGCCATCGACACCGACGCGCCAAGCGCGACCACCCAGCCAACGCGCGTGAAGCCGGCAATCTCGAGCGCGCGCGCCAGCGGATCCGCCACCGCCAGTTCCTGATACGGCACCAGGCCGGTGAGCACCGCGCCGACGACGACGTAGATGAACGTGCAGACAGCGAGGCCGCCGAGAATGCCGATGGGCAGGTTGCGCTGCGGGTTCCTCGTCTCCTCCGCCGCTGTCGAGATGGCGTCGAAGCCGATGTAGGCGAAGAACACGATCGCCGCGCCTTGATGGATGCCGGTGAATCCGTTCGGCGCGAACGGCGTGTAGTTGTCGGGGTTGATGTTCATGATGCCGACGCCCATGAACAAGGCGATCACCGCCAGCTTGATGATCACCATCACCGTATTGACTGTCGAACTCTCGCGCGCGCCGCGCAGCAGCAGCCATGTGATCAGCATGACGATGGCGAAGGCCGGCAGGTTGATCAGGATGGGAATGCCGAGCACGTGTGGGGCCGAGGCGATCAGACCGTTCACCTCGGGATTGCTGCTGAGCAGCGCCGTACGATAGCCGGTGGTGAGAAACACCGGCAGTTGCAGGCCGACGCCGCGCAGCAACGTCGTGAAGTAATCGGCCCACGAGATCGCGACGGCGACGTTGCCCACCGCGTACTCGAGGATGAGATCCCAGCCGATGATCCACGCCACGAGTTCGCCGAGCGTGGCGTACGAGTATGCGTAGGCACTGCCGGCCTGCGGAATCATCGACGCCAGCTCCGCGTAGCAGAGCGCCGCCAGCGCGCAGGCGCCGCCGAGCAGGATGAACGAGAAGACCAGCGCGGGACCGGCGCCGTAGCGGATGACGACGCCGTCCGGGCCCACCTGACCGGCGGCGGCAGTACCGATGGCGCCGAAGATCCCGGCGCCGATGACGGCGCCAATGGCCAGCATCACCAGATCGCCGGCGCCGAGCACGCGTTTCAGCGAACGCGTTTCGTCAGTGACAACGAGATCGGCGATCGGCTTCCTGGCAAACAACTGCGACATGCGGCCCGAGTGTAACTGAAAGCTCAACTTCGGGGTCAGGTCACGATTCGTGAGTTTCCGACGCGTCCACCGCTAGCTGTAGGGGTGTCTGCCCGCTCGCGCTCGAGATATGCCCTGCGGCTCACGAATCGTGACCTGACCCCACGCCTTCAGTCGCGGCCGAAGACGAACAGCGACTGATTGGAAGCGACGGCAAGCTGATTGTCGGGACCGAGCGCCAGGCCGACCAGGCCGGGACCACCCGCCACCAGTTCGCGCGGACGCCCGGGACGCAGCGCGTAGACGCCGCTCTGTCCAGCCAGCGCCTCGATGACGTGCAGCACGCCGTGCGCGTCGAACGCAAGGCCCTGCGGGCGGCCGAACCGCCAGTCGAGCACTTCCACCGCACCGCTGGCGCTGACGCGGCGCAGCGTGTCGTAGGTGGAAAGTGTCGGCGCGGCAACATACAACCACTCGTCGGGTCCCATCGCCAGGTGGAACGCGGCCATGCTGCCGGGAATGGTGGCAACCGTTTCGGTGCGCCCACGCGCGTCGATGCGGAAGATCGTGCCCGAGCGATCGCCGACATAGAGGCTCCCATCCGGCGCGAACGCCAGGCCGGTGGCGATGCCGAGGTCCGACCCGACCACTTCGTAGCTGCCGTCCTCGTGCACGCGATAGACGCGTCCTTCGAAGCGGCTCGACACATACAGCTTGCCGTCGGGACCCAGCGCCAGCGACGTGGCGTTGACCAGGCCGTGCACGAACGGTTCGCGCACGCCCTCGGGCGTGACGCGAAACACCGAGATCGCGGCCTGCTGACCGCGTGAGCCCGAGTAGGTGACGTAGAACGATCCGTCGGGCGCGAGCACCGGGTTGTCCACCTGGTGCAGGCCCGTGGCGGCGACACGCGGGATCTGCGCGAAGAGCGTCGCGCCTGGTGCCCACGACACCTTGACGGGTTGATCGCCGGGCTCGACCTCCATGGGGACGGTGACCGCCAGGCGATCGCGCGCGGCAAACGCAATGCGTGCCGGCACGCCACCGACGGTCACATCGTCCGCAGAGGCTGATGGCGTTGGAAAGCCCTCGCCGTGAACCCGGAGCCGGCCGCCATGCACGACGCGGAAGGGCTCGAGGTTGGTCAGCGCGGGCACGGCATCAGCTTTCGTCGAGTTCGAGGTTCCAGTATAGATAGTCGCGCCAGCTTTCCGGCGCCTGCCGCAGTCCAATGGTGATGCGCACCGCCGGCGCGGCGTTGGGCCGGCGCGGCGGACGGGTCAGACGCATGCCGGCTTCCTCGGGCGTGCGTCCGCCCTTGCGGCGATTGCACGACACACAGCAGGTGACGATGTTTTCCCAGTCCTTGCGGCCGCCCTGCGACACCGGCACCACGTGATCGAAGGTGAGGTCCGGCGTCTGATAGACGCGGGCGCAGTACTGACACGAGTACGCATCGCGGGCGTAGATGTTGGCCCGTGAGAAGGGTACGTAATCGAAACGCTGTTTGATGCGGACGTACCGCAGCAGGCGGATGACGGATGGCAGCTTGAACGAGAAGCTGACCGCGCGCACCTCGCGGTCGTGGTGCGCGATGATTTCCACCTTGCCCTGGCACCAGAGCGTGACCGCCTTCTGCCAGTGGACGACCTTCAACGGCTCGAACGTCGCGTTCAGGAGGAGCGTCTGCTCCATGGCGTAATCTTGAGAGACTGACTCGACTGATTCTGCCCGGAATGGCACCGCTCTGTCAAGCAACCAAACCGCGTAAAGTAGTGTGAGATAGGCAGTTACAGGCCCACATGCGAGCCCTTTCACGAAGCCTGCGCCTCGCCGGCGCCGTCGTCGCCGCCGCCACCATGGCGGCGTGTGCCTCGGGCGGCGCGGTCCCGCGTCCGTTCCCGACGCCTGGCGGCAGCAGTGGAGCGCCCGCTCCCGCACGGCCGGAGGCGCCGCGGCCCGACGACGAGATCCCGGTCGCGAGTGGCGCCGAGAAGTGGAATCCGATTGCTCTGACAGGAACGGCGCTTGCCTTGCGCGGCGCACCATACCGGAACGGCGGCGTCTCCCCCGCGGGCTTTGATTGCAGTGGCTTCGTCCAGTACGTCTTCGGCCGTCATGGACTGTCGATGCCGCGGGAAACCCGAGAACAATTTCGCGTCGGTCGCAGTGTAAAAAAGGATGACCTGAGGCCCGGCGACCTGGTGTTCTTCTCGACAATTGCGCCTGGCGCCTCTCACGTTGGCATCGTGACCGACACGGACCAGTTCGTGCATGCGCCGAGCGAGCGAGGCGTCGTGCGGACCGAGCGGTTGTCCGCGGATTACTGGCGGCGCCGGTTCATCGGCGCGCGGCGGGCGGGGCCAGAATGACCATGATCAGGCAACTCTTCGGCTCGCGACCGTTTCTGTGGACCGTGGCCGTCATCGGCGCGCTGGCGCAGACCACGGCGGTGGTCCTGCCGCAGTGGACGCTCTACACGCTGCTGAGCGGGCTGCCCGGCAAAGGTGAACTGCAGGGCATCGGCGAGATGGCGCAGGCCACCGTCCTCTACGACGCTGCCGATCAGCCGGTCTTCTCCATCTTCCAGGAACAGCGCCGCGAAGTGCCGCTGGCTGATGTTTCTCCGCACCTGCTCGACGCGCTCATCTCCATCGAAGACCAGCGTTTCTACGAACACGGCGGCGTCGACGTGGTGCGCATTGCCGGCGCGGGGTTGGTGAATCTCCGCGAGGGCCGCTTTGCCCAAGGCGGCAGCACGCTCACGCAACAACTGGCGCGTCAGGGGTTCCTCACGCTCGACAAGACGGTGCTGCGCAAGCTGCAGGAAGCGCTGCTTGCAGTGCGTCTCGAGCGCGAGTTCACCAAGGCACAGATCCTCGAGCTGTACCTGAACAAGATGTATTTCGGCGCCGGCCTCTACGGCGCCGAAGCGGCGGCGCTCGGCTACTTCGGCAAACGCGCGGCCGACCTCACGCTCGAGGAAGCGGCGCTCATCGCCGGCCTCGTGAAATCGCCGTCCACGCTGGCGCCCACGGTGAACCTCGAACGCGCCGTCGCGCGGCGCAACCTGGTGCTGCAGGCGATGCGCGAACGCGGTGTCATCGACGACGCCGAACTCGACCGCGCGCGCAAGGCGAAGGTGGTGCTGAAGGACGCGCTGCGCGCCGAGGAGCCGTTCGGTCAGTACTTCAAGGAGCAGGTCCGAGTCGAGCTGATCGAACGCTTCGGGCGCGAACGCGTCTACGAAGGCGGGCTGAAGGTGTACACCACCATCGACGCCGCCATGCAGCGGGCCGCCGATGCCGCCGTCACCGCGGCGTTGAAGAGCCTCGAGAGCCGGCGCGAAGCGGCGCTGAAAGCCCGCCGCCGCAGTGACGCGCCGAACGCCGAGCGTCTGCAGGCCGCGCTCGTCGCGCTCGATCCCGCCACCGGCGAAGTGCGCGCGCTGGTCGGCGGACGCAGCTTCGCCGAAACGCACTTCAATCGCGCCGTGCAGGCGCGCCGCCAGCCGGGTTCGTCGTTCAAGCCGTTCGTCTACGCCGCCGCCCTGGAATCCGGCTACACGCCGGCGTCGCTCATCACCGATCTCGACGCACCGATCGATCTGCCCGATGGCGCCTGGACGCCGGACGACGAACATGCAGCCGACGGCGAGATGACGATGCGCGCCGCCCTGGCGACGTCGAGCAATCGCGCCGCGGTGCGGATGATCGAAACCGTCGGCGTTCCTCAGACCGTCGCATTCGCCAAGACGATCGGTCTGGGTACCGTGCCGGCCGTGCCGTCCATCGCCCTCGGCTCGGGCGAAGTGTCACTGCTGGATCTCACCGCCTCCTACGGCGCCTTTGCCGCCAATGGCATCGTCCGGACGCCCTCGCTGCTGCGCAAGGTGGTGACCGCCGACGGCGAGGTGCTGTACGAAGCGACGTCCACCGCCACGCAGGCCGTGTCGCCGCAGACGGCGTTCCTGATGGCGTCGATGCTGTCGGATGTGATCAACAGCGGCACGGCGTGGAAGGCGCGTCAACTGGGATTCACGCTGCCGGCCGGCGGCAAGACGGGCACCACCAACGATTATCTTGATGCGTGGTTCGTCGGCTTCACGCCGTCGCTCGTGAGCGGCGTGTGGGTGGGCTACGACACGCCGAAGCCAATCCTCCCCGGCAGCGCCTACGCCGCCGACGTCGCGGTGCCGCTGTGGGCCGGCTTCATGAAGGCCGCCACCGCCGGCGACAAGCCCGAATGGTTCTCGCCGCCGCCGGATGTGACGACGATGACGATCTGCCGGTTGTCGGGCAAGCGGCCGGCCGCCGGTTGCGAACACGCGCAGGTGACGCTCAGCGACGGCAGCACGACCGAGAAGTCGATGCTGCGCACGGAGTATTTCGTGCGCGGTACCGAACCGCAGGAAACGTGTCCACTGCATGTCGGCCGCTCGATCTTCGCGCGCATGGCCGACTGGCTGGGTAACGCGCCAAGCGCCGAGCGTCACTTCCCCGGCGAAATTGCGCCCGCCGCGGCGGAGCCGGCCGCCGTGGAGAAACCCGCGGCGGATGCGGCCGTCGCCTCGGCGCCGGCGCCGGAGCCCGAGAAGAAGCGCGGCTTCTGGTCGCGCATCTTCGGCAAACGCGACAAGAACGCCAAGCCCGAACCGGCGAAGAAGCCCAAGAAGTGAGGGTCAGGCGCCCATGCGGCGCAGCACAATCTGCTGACGCCGCAGCAGGCGCGTCGTCGGTCGTCCTGGATTGTGCGTGCGCGGGTTGATGATCGCCCCCGCCAGCAGCGCCGCTTCTTCACGCGTCAAGTCCGACGCCCGCTTGCCGAAGTAGGCACGCGACGCCGCCTCGCAGCCGAAGATGCCGTCGCCCCACTCGATCATGTTCAGGTAGATCTCGAGGATGCGCCGCTTGCTCAGGCTCGCTTCGAGTCGGCGCGTGATCAGCAGCTCGCGGAACTTGCGCATCGGATTGCGCGTCGGCGACAGATAAAGGTTCTTCGCCAGTTGCTGCGTGATGGTGCTGGCGCCGCGCGTGAAGCGGCCGTCTTCCCAGTTGCGTTCGAACGACGCCTTCACTTCGTCCAGGTCGATGCCGTCGTGATCGAAGAAGGCCGCGTCCTCGGTGACGACGACGGCGCGCTTCAGGTGCGGCGAGATGCGCGCGTAGGGCACCCACTGCTGGCGAATGGCAAACTTGCGGCCGGCGTCACGCGCTTCCTGCTGACGCAGGGTCATGAAGGCGGTGGCCGTGGGATTGGTGCGCACCAGCGGACGCACGTCCGGCAGCGTCAGGTAGACGTAGCAGACGTAACCGAAAGCAAGAGCGGCAAGCGCGATCAGGCCGCGGCGAAGGCGACGCACCCGGCCATTATGAACGAACGCCTCTGTGGTCGGATGGCGCTCGCGCGGGCGCCGCGTCAGCCAGCGACGACGATCTTGATGCGGGCGCCGGCCTGCGGCTGGTCGCTCACCTCGAAGCCGTTCATGATCGCCAGCGTCGAAGCCGACGTGATGCCGCCACCGACGCGCTGCGCAATGGACTGCCAGGAATCACCGGCGCGCACGGTGTAGAAGCTCAGACGATTCGGTCGCACGCGCGAGGCTTCCTGGGCGCTGATCTCGCGGAACGATCGAATGGCCGGCTCGAGTTGCGCCGACACGCCCTCGAAGTCCTTCTCCGGCGCGAAGCCCGCAATCACGTACACCTGACGGCCAATCGCCACGTGCGCGGCTCTCATCGTCACGCGGCCGACGCTCTGCACCGAGCCGCGGTAGAGGCCGACGAAGGCACTCAGTCCACTCACCTGTTCGATGGCGCCGTCGAGCATCGAATAGCCGGCACGGCGCATCGCATCGCGGGCGACCTCCTCGATCTGCCGCCCGCGCGGCTGCTCCACCTGCGACAGCAGCATGTAATGTTCGGTGCCCGGCTCGCGCGCCATCACCTGCTCGGCGGTGTTGATCACTTCCCAGCCTTCGGGGAACTCCAGCGCAATGCGCATCGCCGGGTGGATGAAGGCGTTGCCGCGGACGATGCCCTGTTCGATGCTGTCGCCAACGACGACGCCGTCGATGGCGCGATGGAAGTCGTCGGTGTTGCGGGCGTTGGCGGTGTCGGAGGCGAACTTCGCGGCGATGGGTTCGGCGACGCCGACGCGCGAGGCCGGCTCGGGATGCGTCGAGAGCCAGTTCGGCACGCCGCGTTCGCTGAGCGTGCTCACGCGCGCCAGCGTGTCGAGGAAGCGCGGCACGCCACTCGGATCGAAACCGGCGCCGGCCGCATATTCCACGCCCAGTCGATCCGACTCCAGCTCATCGTCGCGGCCGTACTTGAGGAAGAGCACGCTCAGGCCAAGCGACGAGAGATCGGCAAAGGGCGCCGTCTGCGGCACGAAGATGCTGAGGATGGCAAGACCAAGCCCGCCGCCGGCCTGCCGTGAGTATTGCTGCGACGCGTGGCGCGCGGTGACGTGGCCAATCTCGTGGCCGAGCACGCCGGCGAGTTCGGCTTCGTCGCCGAGGTACGGCAGGATGCCGCGCGTGATGTAGACGTAGCCGCCCGGTACGGCAAAGGCGTTGATGGCCGGGCTGTCGACGACCGTGAAGGTCCACGGCAGGTTGGGCCGGTGCGACTCGGCGGCCAGGCGCATGCCGATGTCCGAGACGTAGCGCTGCACCTCCTGATCGGGATAGACGCCCATCTCGCGGCGGATCTCGGCGTCGGCTTGCTGGCCGATGGCCAGCTCCTCCGCCTCGCTCATCAGGCTGAATTCCTTCTTGCCGGTGACCGGGTTGGTTGCACACGCCACCGACAGGAGGAGGAGGGTGGTGACAAGGGTCAGGCGCATGAACGCGCGCGGTGCAACGCCTGTGCCACGCAGGCGGCCACAGAAACACGTGGAAGCGCGGTCGTCGCGCGCCGGTCCCAGAGTGCGGCGCTGCCCCTCCGCGGGGACAGACGCGGATGGAAGGGATTGAAGGGCTTGGGCCACAGATGGCACAGATGCCACAGATGGCGCAGATATCAAGGCAAAGGCTTGGGGCCAGTCCCCCAGCCCTCCAGCCCTCGATTGGCGCCGTCAAATCCCGGCGGGCGATTCTTCCAGCAGGCCGAGTGCCGTGAGCTGCGTCCGCAGCGCATTCACCACCGCGGGCGGGGCCGGGCCGAGTGGCGGTCGCGGGTTGCCGGTATCGAAGCCGAGCAGCGTGAGCGCCGCCTTCAACGCCGGGACTCCGTGTTGCGCGCCAATCGTCCGCGCCAGCGGCAGCAGCGACGCCTGCAGCGATCGCGCTTCGTCGTAGCGTCCGTCGATCATCAACTGCCGCAGGCGCGCGCAGGCGTCGGGCAGCAGACCCGCCAGTGCCAGCACGCCGCCGTGCACGCCGAGCGCCAGCGCCGAGAAGAACGACGTCGCCGATCCGCACAGCACGATGAAGTCCTCGCCCGCCGACGCCGACAGGTAGTCGCCGAGCAACTGCATGTCGTTGCCGCTCTCCTTGATCCCGACGATGTTGGGATGGCGCGCGAGCAGGCCGATGGCGTCGGGCTGCAGCGTGACGCCGGTGTAGAACGTGACGTTGTAGAGCAGCACCGGCACCGGCGACGCATCGGCCACCGCCGTGTAGTGCCGCACGAACGCCTCGGTGGTCATCATGTTCTTGTAGAACGCCGGCGTCCGCACCATCACCGCGGTGACGCCGAGTTCGGCGGCGCGGCGGCACGCGGCGATCGTCGCGCGCGTCGACTCGCGGGCCGCGCCCGCCAACAGCGGCCGCGCTGACGGCACCACGTCACGCACTGCCGCGATGATGCGGTCCGACTCGTCGTCTTCGAGCTGCGGCGACTCGCCGTTCGAGCCGAGCACCACGAGCCCGGTGAGCGGCGTGTCGAGATAGCGACGCGCGTTGCGCGCGATGGCGGCGGGATCGACGTCACCGGCGGAGTCGAACGGCGTGACGAGCGGATGATACAGACCAGCGAGCGCGTGCATGAAGAGCCTTTTCAGGTGAAGGGTGTCGGCTGGCGCGCATCGCGCGACTGCAGCATCAGGTTGGTGACCAGCGTGACGAGAAAGATAGCGCCCGCCGGCGCCAGTGTCCACGGGAAGCGCGACAGCTCGTTGATATCCACCTCGTGCAGCATCGTCCCCCACGTTGGATAGCCGGAGGGGAAGCCGAGCCCGACGTACGAGAGTGCCGCTTCGGCCAGGATGAACGCCGGCAGCAGCAGGCTGGCCTGCACGGCGACATGACCGGCCACGGCCGGTGCGAGATGGCGGAGCAGGATGTGGCGGGTGCTGCCGCCGAGTGATTGCGCCGCCGTGACGTACTCGCGCGAGCGCTCGCGTTCGACGATCGCACGCACGCCGCGCGCGACGATCGGCCAACTGAGCAGCGTGAAGATGGCGGCCAGTAGCACGAACACGAGCGACGGCGCGAGCACCAGCGGCAGCGACGCGCGCAGCACGATCGCGAGATACATCACCGGCAGCACGAGGATCGCCTCGCCGGCGCGCGAGACGATCTGATCCGTCCAGCCGCCGGCATAAGCCGATAGCGCACCCAGCGTGGTGCCGAGCAGCGTGGCGCCCAGCACCGAGACGAGCGCGAGCCCGAGTGACACACGCGCGGCCACGAGCAGGCGCGACAGCACGTCGCGACTCGAAGCGTCGGTGCCGAGCAGGAAGACCGGATCGCTCGTGCCCGCACGCCGCCACGGCAACGCCACCGTGCGCGATCGATCCTCGGCGAAACGCTCGAACAGACGATCCTCGAGGCGAATCGGATACACGGCGAACCCTTCGGTGACGCGCGGCGGCATCGGCGGCGCGTGACGGAAGTCGCGGAACGTTGCCGCTGGATCGTAGGGCGCCACGTGTGGCGCGATCAGCGTGATCGACGCGAGGCTGGCGGCCAGCACCAGTGCCCGGCCGGTCAACGTCATCGCGCCTGCCTCACGCGCGGATCGACGATCCCGTGCGCGACGTCGGTGACGAACGTCCCGAGCGCGAGTCCGGCCGCGCCGGCGGCGGCACCGCCGGCGACGAGATACAGATCGCGCGCCTGCAGCGCGTCCACCATCAGCCGCCCGAGGCCCGGCCACGCCGTCACCGCCTCGACGACGAAGGAGCCGCTGAGGAGCGCGCCGATCATCAGGCCGTACATCCCGAGCAGTGGACCGAGTGCGTTGATCCACGCATGCCGCAGCCACGACTGCAATGCTGAAGCGCCACGCGCGCGCGCCGCGGCAACGAACGGCCGCGCCAGCGCATCGGTCATGGCCTGCGACTGCAGGCGTTCGAGCGTCGCTGCCAGCGGCAACGCGAGAGCCAGCGCCGGGACGGGCAGATGGCGCGCCACGTCGAGCCACCACGCGAATCCGGATTCACCGTTCGCGGAAGTCATCCCGCCGGGCGGCGCCCAGCCGGTGCGCGTGGCGAGTACGACCAGCGCCAGCGACGCCACCAGCGGCGGCGTCGACAGCAGCACCAGCGACACGCCGCGCGCCAGCAGCGACCCGGCGCCCGACGGGCGCAGCGCGGTGTAGATGCCGAGCGGCACACCAAGCAGCGTCGCCAGCATCAGCGCGGCGACAGCGAGGATGGCGGTGTTGACCGCCCGCTCGGCGATCAGACTGCCGACCGGGCGCGCGTAACTGAACGAGGTGCCGAAGTCGAAGCGGAGAACACCGCGGAGCCACGCCGCGTACTGCACCGGCAGTGGTCGATCGAGTCCCAGCCGCGCGCGTTCACGAGCGGCCTCGTCAGGACTCAGCTCGAGCCCGGCGCCGGTGACGAAGTCGCCCGGCGCCAGCCGCGTCAGCACGAACGCACCCGACGCGACGGCCCAGACGAGCAGCAGCGCCAGCAGCCCGCGGCGCAGGCAATAGGTGAACACCGAAGAGCATTCTACGGCGTCACGGCCAGCGTGTCGGCCGCCCACAGCAACTGCGGGCGCAACACCGACGGCGTCGTGTTGATGGTGCGCCCGCTCACGCCCATGTAGAGCCGCGGCGCGACGAAGTAGAGCGCCGGCACCTGTTCACCGAAGATGCGCTGCACGTCGGCGAAGAGCCGACGGCGTTCCGCCGGATCGGTGGCGGCGGACTGCTGGCGCATCAGCGTATCGATCTCGGCTTCCCACGGCGTGGCCGGCTTGGCCTGCGACATGTTCCAGATGTGCGCGGCGCCGGAACTGAGCCAGAAGTCCTTCGACAGCGCCGGGTCCAGATCGGACGAGGCGTAGTTGAACAGGATTGATTCGAAGTCGCCGCGCAGCATGCGATCGATCAGCGCGTTCGGCTCGATGGGCACGACGTCGATGGCGATGCCGACGGCGCGGGCGGCATCGCGCAGGACGCCGGCCTGCCGCTCCATGATCTGGCTGGTGCGGAAGGTCAGCAGGGTGAACCGCGCCTCGTTGCCGGCGGCGTCCTCGAGCCACTCGTCGGCGTCGCGGTTTTCGAGGCCGATGCCGGCCAGCAGCGTCCGCGCCCGTTCCACGTCGTGCGGATAGCGCGGCACATTGGGCGAGAACCACTCGCGGTTGCCGGGCGTCACCGGTCCCCAGATGGGTACCGCGGCGCCCAGGAACAGCGACTCGGCCATCGCTTCGCGATCGACGGCGTGCGACAGCGCCTGCCGCAGTTCGGTGCGGCGGATCCAGTCGCGGCGTCCGTCCTTCGCCCAGTAGCGCTCGCGCAGGTTGAAGAAGAAGACGTCGGGATCGGGCGTGACGCCGAGTTCGATCAGCGACACCTTGCCCTGATCGGCGAGCGGCTGCAGCGTCGCGATGTCCTCGGGCCGCAGCGCCTGCTGCGGCATGTCGCTGGTGCCGGCCTGGAGCCGCAGCAGTTCGGCGCTCTGATCGGGCACGATCTCGAGGATCACTTCATCCAGGTACGGCAGCGGCGTGCCGTCCTCTGCCTTCCGCCAGTAGCGCGGGTTGCGGCCCAGGACCAGCCGCTGGCCGGGTTCGTACCGCGTCACCTGGAAGGGGCCCATGCCGACGAGGTCTGCCGGGGGCGTCGCCGGCGTCCAGGCCTGGGCGAACGTGCCGGCGTCGAGCGCCGCCTCGAGCTTGTGGCGCGGCAGGATCGGCAGCAGGTCCAGCAGGCGAAGGCCCGGGCCGAAAGGCGCGGGGAATTCCACCACCACGGTCCGCGCGTCCGGGGCCGAGAAGACGAGCGGCTGGCCGTCGACGCGCAGCGAGGCGGCAATGACGCTGCCGGCCTGTTCGTCGAACGCCGCCCGCGCCGAAAACATCACATCGTCAGCCGAGAAGGGCGCGCCATCCGACCAGGTCAGTCCCTCCCGCAGGCGCAGCGTGAATCGCCGGCCGTCGGCGGCGGTCTCCCAGGACTCGGCGAGCCAGGGTTCCAGCGCCTGCGTGGCGCGGTTGATCCGGACCAGCCGGCCGTGCGCGAGGTGGGTATAGACGTCGGTGAGTGCCGCCCCCGAGACGATGCGGTTGAATGACCGAGGCTCGGCGCGCATGGTCACGGTCAATCGCCCGCCGCGGGTGGGGGCCGCGTCGGCCACGCGGGTGGCGGCGCCTTCCGGCGGGGCTTTCAGGTCGCGCCAGAGCAGGTATGCCGTGCCGCCGATGGCGGCGATCAGCAGAAGCGTCAGGAGTGTGCGTGGTTGTCGGTTCACTTCTTGACCATGTGGCTAACTAATTGGCCGTTCTCGCCGTTGCACGCCATCGCAGTTTTCGCGTGAAAACTGTGCAAATTCTGCGACGTGTGTCTGGATTGACACAGCGCGGTCAACGCGTTGGCTACCCACCTCGTCCTGACAGCGGCCGCGTGCGGCCCGATCGTAGCCCACCAACCTCCTCAGCAGCAACGACTTAGGGGCATGGATCGCAGAAATTGCGATCCCTGGCATCCGCTTCGCCATAGGAAGAGCCGGAGGCTTGAAATTCATGCAGACGGCATCGTCCACCAGCAACTATCTGACGACCCCCGGGTTCCAGCCGCAGTTGGGTCGCAGCGTGACCATCGAACGCGCGGCCGGGTTGCTCGGCGTGTCACGACGGACCGTCTATTACCGGATCCGCGAGGGTCGCCTCCTCACCGTCCGCACCATCGGCGGATCGCAGCGCGTCCTGATGTCCTCCCTCTCGCCGCTGCGCGCCATCTATTAGTCCCGTGTTTCGTTCACTGACTCGCTTCGCACAAGGACACACCATCATGACTTCCCGGCCGACTGACGCGAACCACACCGCCCCCTCGGACGTGTTTCGGTCGACGTGGCAGTACACACTGTCATTCCTCGTTCTGGTTGCCTGTGTCGCGGCGGCGTCCGTGGTCGACGCGGCGCCCCGGCGCGCCCGGGTCTCGTCGGATCTGCGGGCCCGTCTGGCGGCGGCGCAGGCCGGCACCGTGGATGTCATCGTCAGTGGCACGCCGGAGCGGATCGAGCGCCTGGCGCGGCGGCACGGTCTGGCGGTGAAGAAGGCCCTCGCCACCGGCGCGGTGCTGACCGCCTCGGCCACCTCGCTCGACAGCCTGACGGCGGATGAAGAAGTCGACGCGGTGTCGTCGGACGGCACGGTGCTGTCGCAGATGGCGTTGACCACGCAGACCACCGGCGCCGAAGCGGCGTGGTCGGGCATCGTGCGGACGCTCGGGCGCACCAGCGGCCGCGGCGTCGGCGTGGCCATTCTCGACTCCGGCATCGCCGCCCACCCGGCCCTGGCCGGCCGCGTCGTCGTCAATCTGGACTTCACCGACGAGCGGACGCGCGGCGGCGACCGCTACGGTCACGGCACGCACATCGCCGGCATCGTCGCGGCGCGCGGCTTCCGGGCCGAGCAGGAAGGCGCCGACAGCGGCATGGCGCCGGGGGCACACCTGCTCAACCTGAAGGTGCTGAAGGGCGACGGCTCGGGCAAGGCCAGTGACGTCATCGACGCCATTGACTGGGCAATCGCCAACCGGCACCGGTATGCGATTCGCGTGTTGAACCTGTCGCTCGGCATGGCGCCGACGCAGAGCTATCGGGACGACCCGCTGTGCCAGGCCGTGGAACGCGCCGCGCGCGCCGGCATCGTCGTCGTGGCCTCGGCGGGTAATTACGGGCAGACCGAAGACGGCCGGACGGTGCTGGGCAGCGTCACGTCGCCGGGCATCTCGCCCTTCGCCATCACGGTGGGCGCGCTGCGGACGCAGGGCACGCTCGACCCCTCGGACGACGAGGTGGCGCCGTGGAGCTCGCGCGGACCGACGATGGTGGACGGGATCGTCAAGCCGGACCTGGTGGCGCCGGGCAGCCGCATCGTCTCGACGGCGGCGGCGAATGGTGCGCTGATGCAGCAGTTCCCGGACCGCCTGATCGACGGCCCCGGCGCGCGGGATTACTTCGCGATGAGCGGGACGAGCATGTCGGCGGGTGTGGTGAGCGGCGCGGTGGCGCTGCTGCTGGAAAGCCGCCCGTCGATGTCGCCGCTGATGGTGAAGCTGGCGCTGCAGGGGTCTGCACAGTTCCTCCCCAATGAAGGGCTTATCGCGGGCGGTGCCGGTCGCCTGAGCCTGACAGGCGTCCTTCGCGGCCGGGTCGCACCTCGCAGCTACAGCCACGCGGAGTTCTGGGGACCACAGTTCGCTTCTCTCGCCCCACAAACGATCATCTGGGCAGAGAACCGCGTCATTCCGGACACCATCATCTGGGCCGACACCATCATCTGGGCCGACACGATCATCTGGGCCGACACCATCATCTGGGCGGACACGATCATCTGGGCGGACACCATCATCTGGGCCGACACGATCATCTGGGCGGACACCATCATCTGGGCCGACACGATCATCTGGGCGGACACCATCATCTGGGCCGACACCATCATCTGGGCCGACTAGGTTCAGGTTCCGGTGATTTGACCTATCCGTTGACCGTAAAAGGAGTTACTATCATGAGCCGTCTGATCATCTGGGGCGAATAGCTCCGACAAAGAGCGGAATCGATCGCCCCCTGGGGTTTGCCCAGGGGGTCCGGTGCGCGAATGAACCTACCTGTTCGGGGTCAGATATACGTCGCTGTCGTCGCGGCTTTGGGCCTCATTACGATCGGCATCTGCATAGCGACGCTGTACGATGCTCCGGTCAGCTCCGAGTGGCTTTTCCTTGCGGTCCTGACCCTCCTCACCGGCTCGTTTACCGTTGCAGTACCTGGTCTCCCCGCGCGCATCTCCGTTTCTGAGACGTTCGTCTTTACTTCCGTTCTGCTGTTCGGAACCTCCGCAGGAACGCTTACTGTCGCACTGGACACTTTGGTCGCGACTCTGGCGGCGCGTCGCAAAGCCCCCCAAGCTCCGCAAAAAATCCTTTTCAATCTTGCGTCAGCAGCCCTCTCTATCTGGCTCGCGGGTTCATTCTTCTACGCTGCTTCAGGCCTAGAGCCGCTTTCCGAATCGTCCGCGCCATTGCCGGCGATACTCGGCCCCCTGGTGGGGATGACGGCGATCTACTTCGTCATGAATAGCGCCTTGGTCGCGATTGCCTTGTCGTTCGAAAAAGGGCATCCGCCATTCCAGATCTGGCGCCGCAACTTCTTGTGGCTTTCGGTGAACTACTTTGGCGGTGCCTCAGTTGCAGCACTGCTCGTGGCCTATACGAAGACGGTCGACCTGACAGCCTTCAGCATCATCGTCCCGCTCGTGGTCATCTCGTATCTGACTTATAAGACGTCACTAGGGAGAGTCGAAGACGCGAATCGACATGTGGATGAGATGAAGCGTCTTCACCTGTCAACCATCGAGACGCTCGCGACGGCAATCGATGCGAAGGATCAGGTGACACATGGGCACATTCGACGAGTCCAGCAACATACGCTGGGGCTTGCAAGAGCTATCGGCGTTAGTGATCCCAATCAACTTAGCGCGATCGAAGCGGCCGCTCTGCTGCACGACCTTGGGAAGTTGGTGGTGCCCGAGCATATTTTGAACAAACCGGGAAAGCTGACTATCGGAGAGTTCGAGCGAATGAAACTCCACGCGGGAGTTGGGGCTGATATTCTCTCGTCCATCAAGTTTCCTTATCCCGTTGTTCCAATCGTCAGGCACCACCATGAGAACTGGGACGGCACGGGCTATCCGGACGGACTCAAGGGAACGAGAATTCCTTTGGGGGCCAGGATTCTGTCGGTGGTGGATTGCTTTGATGCACTGACCTCAGACAGACCATACCGACCGCGGCTGTCCGACGACGAAGCCATCGCCATACTAATGGCTCGACGCGGCATCATGTACGACCCGCTAGTTGTAGACACCTTCATTGCGGTCAAGGACAAGCTGGCTGAGTCATACATGAAGAGCGTCTCGATTCAAGAGGAACAGGTTGTCGCTCCACAGGAACGTCAGATGGAGCCGGATATCATCCCAGCGCTGCACGCTGATCTAGCCCACGCATTGCGGACAATTCTCACGTCAAGTCAAACAGAGCTTGATGCGAGTCTAGTCATGTTCTTCATACGCGATGCCGTTCGCGATGACATCTTCGTTGCTGAGATGCTTGGCCCTGATGTCAGCGCTATCAGCCCATTCCGTATGGCCATAGGCTCTCGTGTTACAGGATGGGTTGTCGCAAATGCCAGGCGTATTACGAATGCGGATAGCCAGCTGGAGCTTGAGAACGTCTTCGCAGACAGCCGCGTCTGCATGTCCGTACCGGTGCTCGTTAAGGGCTCCGTCGTTGGAGCGATCACCATTTTTTCTCGCCCTGGCCAGACGTTTAATGATTCCGCAATCGAGTTTCTTGAACGTGTTTCAAGGAGCTTCGAGGTCAGTCCACTAGTTGAGCTGATTAGCAAGCCGTATGGTGGAGGGAGGCCGCAGGGTACTCTACGAGCGCCCACGGTTCACTAGCGATGGCCGAGACTTGGGAAACGCTCTTCGCATCAGGACGATATGGAGAAGCACTTCAAGAGTTCAGCGCTGTCAGAAAAACCCGGAAGCTGACGATTGAAGAAGCGATGGCCGAATGCGAGATTCTCGATGAGTCATCATCGAGCGACCTCGCGCGCGACAGAGCGGAGGTTCTCGCTCGCAAGGCCGACAGCAGAAGGGATATTGCAGCGAGAGCGATGGCAGTGCTGGGTTGTCAGCATTTTCGCATGTCTCGCCTCGACGAAGGCCGCCTAGCTTTTGTTGAGGCTAAGGCGGCTGCACGAGATTCTGGGAACAAGCTAGTAACAGCTGGCGTTCAGACGGCGTACCTCCGTGCGCTCACCTCTTGGGTGGGCCCCGAAGCGGGTGGGTCTGAACTGTCGCTAACGAAGGCTCTCGTGACGCCGATCGGAGACTCGCAGCTGAGTGCGCGGGTGAAACTGGCCACTGCAGAGCTCGAGATTAAGCGCGGCCTTCTCAGTCAAGGTGCTCGCCAGTTGCAGTCAGCTGAATGCATTCTCGAACGCAACAAACACACTGCTCTGGAAAGCGAGTGTTGGCTTAAGAGGGCAGTTATCTCTCTGCTCCGCTCCAACCTTCACAGGTCAATAGCCGAGTCTCAGGAGGCTATTCGACTGGCCAAGAGCTGCAGTTCCACCTCATTGGAGGTTGTGGCTCGAACGAATCTCGGCCATGTGTATATGGTGATGGGGCGGAAGCCTGAATCTGAGTCGCAACTGCGAACTGCCGCCAAAATGTGTCGATCGGGAGGAGGCGCCGAGTTAGGTATTCTCGACGGACTTGCGCTGCATTGTTACGAGTTTGGCCAGCCCGATCAAACCGAGCGCCTGATGGACGAGGCGTGGTCTCTTTCGAGCCGGCTCAATGACGGTTTCTCCTATTACGGGCTCTGGCACGTCCTCACCCGGGCGCGGTGGCTGCAGCGCTGCGGCCGCACCGGCGAGGCGCTCAACCTCACCGAACTGAGCCTCCCTCACGCCGAACGGCTCGCCGACCTCAACCTCGTCGAACGCATGCGCATGCTCAGTGCCGAACTGCTCGGCGCCTGCGGTCGCCCGCTCGACGGCGCCAACCTGCTGGCGATAACACAGGCGCAGAATCCCGACCCCTCGCTCGAGATGGTCGCCGAGGCGTCGCGCATCGCCGGCACGCTCGCCGCCGACGATGCGGCGGCCGCTCGCGGCCATTACGAACGCGCGCTGCGGATCTTCCACGCCATCGGCCATCAGACCGCCTGCCGCCAGACGCGGCGCCTCGCCGGCTTCGGCGACCACGGCGACACCCCCCGGCCCACCACCCGCCCCGCCGGCCGGCCCGCCGCCACCACCCCAGCCCGCGTCGTCGAACGCGCCGCCGCCATCACGCACCTGGCCGGCCACGCCCCGCTCATCGGCCTCGAAGTGCTCGACCTGCTGGTCGAGGCCCGCGCCTGCGCCCACGCGTCGCTCGTCGAGGAAGACACCACCGGCCATCGCCGCACCATTGCCGCGCGACCGCCGCAGACCGCCGAACCGGGACCGCTGTCGCCCTATGGCACGCAGATCCAGTTGGGCGCCCTCGGCTCGCGTCAGTACGGCCTCCGCGTCGAACCCTGCCCCACGCCGAGCGCCCGCACCACCGTGATGGCCGTCGAACGGCTGGCGCAGGCCTCGGTGGCGCTGTCGCACCTCCGCCGCGACGCCCGTGAACGCGCCACGCTCTGGCCCGAACCGACGCCCGAAGAAGAACTCGGCCTGGTCTGCGCCTCCGAAGCCATGCAGGCCCTCGTCAAGACGACGCGGCGCATTGCCCCGACCACCGTGCCCGTGCTGATCACCGGCGAGACCGGCGCCGGCAAGGAAGTATTCGCCCGCGCCCTGCACCAGGCCGGCACCCGCCGCGACCAGGTGTTCCTGCCCTTCAACTGCACCACCGTGCCGCGCGACATGCTCGACGCGCAGCTCTTCGGCTTCCGGCGCGGCGCCTTCACCGGCGCCA